>CAZUSC010000001.1:0-6132 GCA_964622915.1 uncultured Candidatus Saccharibacteria bacterium
GACGCGTCCATGATAATCGGAACCGGTACCTTTGAAAGAGAAGGTTATTTAGCGCGGGTCACACCCGAGATGCTTGAAGAGGTTGAATGTCATGGAATCAACACTTTCGCGAGTACATTTTTAGTTGATAATAAGCCACCCAGCTACTCTGATTTTACCTGTGTCTACAGTGACAATGACTGTTCCTTATTTGAGTACAGTAGTGGCGTGCAGGCATGGTTCATACAAAAATGGACCCCCAATAAAAGTAGCTACATCAGTCTATGCGGCAATCAAAATCACCACGCATCAACAATCATAACGAATACGGGATCAGAAAAGCAGTATGGTATCTGCAAGCAGATAGAAAATGCACCAGGCGATTTCAGTTTGGTAAAGAATTACGTATTTTTTCCCGAGGAACACAATAATTTTGAATCTCCTCGAGACAAATGTTTGGGTCGTATTCTTAAAGAGATAGTTCGAATGAGAGATGACCACTTTACCACATAAGGTCAGTGAGATTAGAGCTTCGATTGTAGCAATCGGCTTTAGTCCAGCACCAAAAAAGATAACTATAACCGGAAGTGGCTTTTGTGTTTCTAGCGATGGAAAGATTTTAACTTCCGCTCATATACACAGTCAGACACCTATCCAACTCCAATCAAAGTTAATGGCCATGACGATGGTCAAACAAGAGCCAAATGGCCTAGAACATTATACCTGGCTGCCTCTGGAGCTAATCGAAAAAAACGATAAAGACGATATTGCCGTATTGAAAATCAGGGACTACGAAAAAACGATGCTGAAACCGTTAGGGCTTAGCGACTCAGAAAAAGTTGAAGTTGGCCAAGAGGCGTACTTTATTGGTTTTCCCTATGCGGGCCAGCTTGTGAACGATGGTTTTGGCATCACGCTTATTGTGAATCGAACTATTATAAGCAATATCAAATACGATGGAGTTGATCCTGCGCACCCCAATAATTGGTTCATTGTTGACGCTATATCTAACCCCGGCAATTCTGGCTCGCCTCTTATCGATACAGAAACAAATAAAGTCATAGGTGTTATGTCTATCTCTTTCCGCACCAAGTCTCGAGTAAATCCTGATCTGGATATTCGTGAGCCTATGCACATTGCCGGCGCTAAGCCAATAAACCTTGCAAAGCACTTCCTAAACGAATAAGTCCTCGGTCGCAAACAGTGCCACCAAAACGGCTGAATTGGACAAAAGGGCCGTTTTTCTGTATGTTTAGGCCTTATGAAGCGTAAATTCCGTACCCAAAAGAATACCGTCAAAATCGCTGATTTTTTGCAGGAAACCAAGCTATCCGAGGCTAGGTTAAACCATATATTGCGTGAGGTGGACATACGCATTGCAGAAGGGCAAAAGAACCTGGACCAGCAGGAAACTGCCCGTGTTCGCGCCTATATCAACGAACAACGCCGCCGGGAAGAGTTGCGTCAGCAAACCATTGGCCTGCCTTCCATAATCAAAGTGCAAGATTTGGCTAAACGTCTGGAATTACCTGTGGGCAGCGTTTTATCGACCTTGCTGAAAAACGGGGTGTTAGCCAACCTGAATGATGACTTGGATTACGAAACCGCCGCTATTATCGCGGGCGAGTTAGGATATAACACTACTGAAGATATTAATGAGTTGGAAAAAGATATTTTAACGCCAGAAAAACTGGACGAAATTTTAAAGAAAGAAGATCCGGCTAAGCAGCAAGTGCGCCCGCCTATCGTCACAATTTTGGGCCACGTTGACCACGGCAAAACTACGTTGCTTGACTCTATCCGCGCCACCAACATTGCTGGCGGCGAAGCCGGTGGCATCACACAAGCCATCAGCAGCTACCAGGTCGAGCACAACAAAAGAACTATCACCTTTATTGACACGCCCGGCCACGAAACGTTTGATTTCATGCGCCAGCGCGGTGCCCGTCTGGCCGACATTGCCGTGCTGGTAGTGGCGGCCGATGATGGCGTCAAGCCCCAGACTAAGGATGCGGCTAAATACGCCAAGAATGAAGGAATTCCTATTGTGGTCGCGATTAATAAAGTGGATCGACCCCAGGCTAATGTGGAGAAGGTTAAAAAGGAACTGGCCGACATTGACCTGGCGCCGGAAGACTGGGGAGGCAAGACTACTATAGTGGAAGTATCGGCGCTCAAGAAGCAAGGTATTAATGATCTGTTGGAAATGATTTTACTGACAGCGGACCTAAATACACCGAAGGCCGATCCGGCCCGCCCCGCTCTGGGCACCGTGGTAGAAAGTCGGCTGGATAAAAACTTAGGTCCCTTAGCTGCCATTCTAATTCATACCGGCACTCTAAATACGGGAGACGACGTGGTAATTGGACATACTGTTGGCCGCGTGCGTCGTCTGCTCGACTGGCACAATAAGAATATAAAAAAGGCGACCCCGGGAATGCCCGTCACAATCGTCGGCCTTAAAGATGTGCCGAAAGCCGGCGATATTATGCAAGTGGTGGAAGCCAAGGAAGAAGCGGTCATGAAAGCCCAGTCCCGCCGCGCCCCCTTAAAAAAAATGAGCAAGACGGATGAGAAAGATGTACGCCCTATTTTGCCGCTGGTTATAAAGTCCGATTCACAAGGCTCCCTGGAAGCAATTGAACAAACTATTACCGCTATGGTACCGGCAGGCGTGCGCTTATCGATCATCCGAGCGGAAGTAGGCAATATTTCTGATTCCGATGTTTTAACCGCCAAGGCCGGTCAGGCCATTATTTATGGCTTTAATACCAAAGCATCAGGCATGTCCCAAAAACTGGCTGACAAAGAGCATGTGCCCGTGCGCCTGTTTAAAGTGATTTACCAACTATCGGATGATGTCCGTCAGGAAATCGAAAAGCGGCTACCAGTTGAGATCAAATTGGAAGACGCCGGCCGGATCAAGGTGCTTAAAGTTTTCTTTTCTATCCAGAAGAAAAAAATTGTTGGTGGAGAAGTAGTGGAAGGCGAAGTAGAAGCCGGCTTCAAAGTGGAAATTTGGCGCAAGGCCGACAAAGAGGCGGCTGCCGAGCAAATTGGTGCCGGCAACATTGTCGAGATCCAACGCGAGAAACAAGCCATTAAACACGGCGAGAAAGGAGACCAGGTTGGCATCACCATTGAAGGAAAAGGTAAGATAAAAGTAGGAGATGTATTGCGCGTTTTCCGAGAGACAAGAATAAAACAAACTCTCTAGGAAAAGCGAATGTCAGTACGCTTACTCAAAATCAACAAAAACATCCAACGTATTTTAGGTGAGATCATTCAGCGTAAAGCAGAGGTGCCGACCGGGGCCTTGGTCACCATTGCCCGTGTTGATACCACTGGTAACTTGAAATCGACCACTGTTTGGCTATATATTTCTCCGCCCCAGCTAGCCGAAAAAACTCTGCAGATGCTCAAGGATCAGTTGTATGAACTGCAAGCATTACTAAACAATAAATTACAAACTAAGCCATTACCGCGTATCGTTTTGCGCCTAGACGAAGGAGCAGCTTATGCCCAAAGGATTGAAGAAACATTGGCCAAGGTTAAATCCGCATCAGCGGAAGAACTTGTTGAGCCAACACAATCAGACAACGAAACAAATAGCTGACGCGCTACGCTCTGCCAGCCGCGTGTTAATCGGCACACACGAACATCCTGACGGAGATGCCTTAGGTGCCTCACTAGCCCTGTGGCATCAGCTGCGCGAGCAAGGTAAGCAAGCCACGGTGTATATCCCCGACCCCGCGCCGGAATTTTATGCTTACCTGCCCGGCTTTAGCAAACTGACATCAACTAAACCACCCGTACAAGACTTTGATTTAGTAGTCCTCCTGGATTATACACAGCTCTATCGCACCCATCTTGAAGAAGAAGTATTAGCCCACCCCAATACGATTAGTATCGATCACCACTATGATAATACCTCGCCCACCAAGATTAATTTGATCGTCCCCCAAGCCGCCGCCACCGCCCAAATACTCTTTGATCTATTCGAAAATTACAGCTGGCCCATTAGCAAAGATACCGCTACCTGCCTCCTAACCGGCATCTTCACCGATACGGGATCATTTATGCATGATTCCGTTACACCAGAAATACTAGAGATGGCTTCCACTCTAATGAAAAAGGGAGCGCGTCTTTCGCACATTGCGCATGAGACTTATCAAAAGAAAGATTTATCAGGCCTGCGTATTTGGGGAAAGGCCTTATCGCGCATTATGACTAACGAGGACACCGGTGCCAGTGTTTCAGTCATCACTTGGCAAGATATGAAGGAGTGCCGAGCCACTTTGGACGATTTATCTGGTGTCGTCAATATGCTAAATTCACTGCCGCAAACAAAATTCGCTATGCTACTAGCCGAGTATGAGCCCGGCAAAATAAAAGGCAGTTTGCGCTCTGAACCGCAAAAGGGAGTGGACGTCAGTAAAATAGCTAAACGTCTGGGCGGGGGCGGCCATAAGCTGGCCAGTGGTTTTGAGGTGGAGGGCCACTTGATGCGGCTAGAGGGTATCTGGCGGGTGGTGCCAGCGGATGAAGTAATAAGTAACTCGTAACCAGTAACGAGTACTAATTTACAGGTTACTGGTTACTGATTACCCGTTACTATAAATTCATGAAATTTCTTATATTCGGCGACGTGGCGGGTTCACTTGGTCGACAAGGCGTCACTCAAGTTCTGCCAGAACTTAAAAAAGAGCATCAGCCCGACAGTGTGATTATCAACATTGAAAATATGGCGCATGGCAAAGGTATCTCGCCGCATACAATGGAAGAAGCGCTGGCTTGGCAAGCGGATGTCTACACCACCGGCGATCATGCCTGGGACAACAGCGCCGGGTTGCCCCTGCTAGAGGACAAAGCCATGCGAATTATCCGCCCCGCTAATTATGGCCCGAAAGTACCCGGCCGCGGCTGGCATGTTTATTCGGTCGGGGCTTATCGAGTAGCCGTAATAAACCTGCAGGGTCAAGTTATGTTCCGTAATGACCCTGCCAACCCCTTTCATACGTTAGATGAGCTGCTGACAGAGCCGGAAATTAAATCCGCCAATATTGTTCTGGTCGACTTTCATGCCGAAGCCACTTCTGAAAAGAGGGGATTCGGCTGGCATGCCGACGGCCGTATTACCGCTGTTTGGGGGACACACACCCACGTTCCCACTGCCGATGCCCAAATACTCCCCAAGGGTACCGGTTATATAACCGATATTGGCATGAATGGCGCTTACTATTCTATTATCGGCATGGACATTAAAGCCCCTTTAAAAATGTTTTTGACGCAAATGAAGGACAAAATGGAGCCGCCAGAGACCGGTCCTATAGAAGTCAATGCCCTGTTGCTGGAGGCGGACCCTACCAGCGGCCAGACAACCAGCATTGCACTTATTCGAAAAATTCTGGAGAATAACTAGTAGGATTTGATACTTTATTAAGCCATATTCCTGTGGGAGGTGAGATTTAATGCTCAACAAACAATCTTTAGTGGATCGCGTGACCGATATTACGCGCCAGCCTCGCAAAAATGTTGAGGAAGTAGTGGCGGCTTTTTTGGATCTCATCATCGAAAAACTGTCGGCCGACGAAAAAATTAATCTCTCTGGTTTTGGAATCTTTGAAGTCAAAGTCCGCAAAGGCCGCGCCGGCGTTAATCCACGTAATCCTGGGCAGCCCATTCAGATTCCCTCCGTGCGCGTCGCTAAATTCCGGGCCGGCAAGACACTAAAAGAAGCAGTGAAGTAGTTGCTACGCAACTAAATATTCCAAACTCTAACAAAGGCTCCCAACTAAACAAAGATTGTCAGGTTTTGGGCTATTTGCTAGGTTTGTAAAGTTTCAAGCCAAGCCTGGCTTATAAACGGGGCGTAGCGTAATGGCATCGCGCTTGGTTTGGGACCAAGAGATTCCGAGTTCGACTCTCGGCGCCCCGACCACGTAAAGACTTCGGCATCAGCCGAGAATTTACGTGAGCCCCGTGGCGAGCGAAGCGAGTTTTACGGGGCCCATATGCACTACGCATGCACCATCTAGAAATGTAGAATATCTGTATGTCTTCTGGCTTAGTATTATCCTTGATCATTTTAGCCATGCTGGCGGGGATGTTGTTTTATATGACCCGCGACGAAGGAGGGCTGCAGCCAGCCCT
>CAZUSC010000002.1:0-19706 GCA_964622915.1 uncultured Candidatus Saccharibacteria bacterium
TGAAGAAGGTAAAGGCAAAAACAGCACTGACAATGACTGGCGCCGACAACTTGTTTATGCCAACCCACGGTTGCGTTGATACCACACGAAAAGTCACCGCTGGTATTCCTTGCTTATGATAGCTTTCTACGTTCCCCGCCATTACTTGCTGTAGTCCGACTGTCAGCGCTAGGACGTCCTCCTCATTTTTTCCAGTCACAGTCACCTGCACTAGCTGGGGAGCGGTCTTTTCTGCCCGAATAAAACTTGTTAGGTCGCGCGGCTTAACGCTCGGCGGAGTGAGCAGCGCGGCTCGATAAGCGGAAATAATCGTTTCCGGTGTTTGAATCCAGCGGGCGAGCGTGGCGGCGAACAAGTCAGTAGCTTGCAAGGCATAGTAACCGTCAAAACGATATTCCCCTGCTGGTTCTCGCTCGCTTAATGAAACTAAATAAGAAAAATGAGCTTGGTAGTTTGGGTCCTGCTGGCTTATCAGTCCGTAGGCTAGCACGGCCGCCGCAAAACTGATAATTAGCAGGACTGGCAAGGCCGCTGTGGCCGCCCGCCAATAATCAGCCAGCGCACCATATTCTAATTTCTTATTTCTATTGACTGATTTCATTTTTTTTAAAAGACATCCACTGATTGTGCACCAACTCTTCCATCTGCTGCAAGAAATTGTCGCGCTTGAATTTTTCAGCATGGCGCCTAATTTCTGACGGTTCCCAATGATGAGTTTCGCATTGCTCCATCGCCGCCATGAGACTAGCAGTCTCCTGCTCGGCAAAAAACAGACCGGTCTTATGCTCAATGATTGTTTCTAGTGCTCCTCCTGCCCGGTAGGCAAGCGTTGGCTTTCCGCTGGCCGCCGCCTCTAGCGTAGTAATGCCGAAATCTTCTTCTTGGGGGAACAATAATGCTTTGGCACCCGCGTACAAGGCCGGCAGCTCGCTGTCGCTCACAAATCCCAAAAATTCAGTATAGCGGCCGGCTTGTCGCTTTAAGTCATTGAGTTCCGGACCAGTTCCCACCACCTTTAGCGACCGCCCCAACTTTTCGCAGGCCGAAATGGCCAAATCCACCCGCTTATAAGGCAGCAAACGCGAAACTACTAAATAGTAGTCGCCTGGCTGCTTACTTACACTAAAGCGATTGACGTCGACCGGTGGCGCTATGACCGTGGCCGTCCGGCCATAATATTTTTTTATTCGGCGCGCCACATACTTGGAGAGCGTCACATAAGTATCCACTCGCTGGGAAGCAAAGTAGTCCCATAACCGAACGTAAGACAAAGCCAGCGGAGCAAACTGTTGAAAGACGGCATTACGCGAAAATTCACGCACGTATTTATGGCTGTTGTCCCACACATAGCGAGTCGGCGTAAAACAATATGAAATATGTAATGTATGAGGACCGGTAATAACGCCCTTCCCAAAGCTGTGGGAAGCTGATAACACTACGTCATACTGGCTTAAATCAAATTGTTCGACGGCTAAAGGCATCAACAGCGGAAAGTAGCGATGGTAGGATCGCGCTCCGGGCAGCCGTTGTAGGAAAGAGGTTCTAAGCCGCCGGACATCAATGGCGGACCGTAACCTTTCCGGATCATGTACCAAAGTAAAAACTGGAGCATTAGGGTAAAGCTCCATTAAGGCTTGCAGTACTCTTTCCGCCCCTCCGAACTGCGTTAAGTAGTCGTGAACTAGGGCTACTCGCACAAGGGCTATAAAGTATTAGTACCTTTAAGTTACCCTTTTTCGCTCATAGGTACAAAGAAGGCTGTCGTTTTGGAATTAGTTTTTGCTCAAACTTTTAAAAAAGTAACCAGTAACCAGTAATTTTCTACGGATTTTTTACCCGTTACTAATTACTCGTTACGGGTTATTACTTTCTAAACAGCGTTACGGTCGCGGAAAAGAATGAGAAATGATTTGATCAACAAGACTGCGTCCAACCATAATGACCAATTTTCAATATAAGCAATGTCCAGCTTAGCTTCTTCTTCAAAAGGAAGCCCGGCGTTGCCACCCACTTGGGCCATGCCTGACATGCCCGGTTTAATAGTAAAAAGCTTGCGATGATGCTTGCCGTACATGCTTACTTCTTCTGGTAAATGCGGTCGCGGTCCAAGTAGGCTCATGTCTCCGGTGAGGACGTTTATTAACTGCGGTAATTCATCGATCCGCCACTTGCGCAGTATCCGTCCCACGTCCGTGATTCTGGGATCCTGTTTCATTTTAAAGAGAGGCCCGTCTTTGCGCTCATTAGCTGCCTGGCGTAACTCCCTATACTTTTCGTCTGCTTTTTTACCGCCGTACCTTTGACCCACACAATACTCGCGGTGCATGCTGCGAAACTTAAAAATCTCAAATGGCTTAGTGTTGCGGCCAACGCGGATCTGACGGTAAAAAATAGGGCCGGGTGCGTCGCGTTTTATGGCTATGGCCGTAACTACAAAAAGCGGGGATAAAAGGCTCAATCCCAGGATAGAGCCGATTAGATCAACGGTGCGCTTGGCTATTCTACCCCAGCCGTCTAGAGGCGTGCGGGATAATTCCAGTAGAGGCACGGTGCCGATCTGCCGGTAGTGCACGTTAACAGCATGTGTTTCAAAAATATTGGGAATATATTTATAATCAACTTTGTATTGTTCACAAAAATCCAGCACGACCAGGTTATCAGCCGCCGAAAGCGTGGGATTACTCTGAATTACTTCATCAATCCCTTGTTCGCGGTAAATAGTCTCCAGGGCCTCCCAACTGATATTATCCACTTGCCCCACGACGCGGTAGCCGAGCTGTGGCCGTTTATGAAAAGCGAAGGCCAATTCAGGCGCAAACTTTCCATTGCCAGCCAGAACCACACGATGAATACCCATCCCGCGCCGCAGCATATGCAACTGCACGCGCTTTACAAGGTACCGGCCTAACGACACAGCAATGACCGCGAAGATATAGGCGGCCAACACAATAAACCGTGATTGGAACAACTCGGCGCTTAAGAAGATGTAGACAATAACAATCATGAAGCCGATGGAAATACCCGAAAAAATACGGGTAAACTCCTCCAGTACGCGCCGTGTCACTTGCATGGCATACAGTCCTTGCAAGGCAAAAATACACATAACTACTATAGAAACAATACTGACCAGCTGCAGATACTCCGCTAACGGCAAATCGAAGGCGAAAACCGCCGGCCGTACTTCTTGCACGATTGGGCTAATACGCAGGTAATAAGCCAAAGCACCGGCGAGAAGCAGGGCCAAGAAATCAATTGGTACCAAAATCGCCCCGAAAAATAGTTCGGATCTCTTCATATACCTTTTCTCACGGAAAATACTTTCTTAAAGTCGCCGCAACAGTAAGTTGAGAATAGATAATTGTCAATGAAAGTTGACATCTAGTGATGTAGTATACGCCGTGAAACCTGCGCCCGCCAATACCTTTTACTTCCTTGTGTAAGAGTCGCTCGAGAGGCGTTTCTCGGCCTATTTTGGCATGGCGTGCCACAATCTATCAGTAAGGTATCCCGTCCGCGCAGGCGGGACTCATGAATGCCTGCCCTGCCGTAGCCTTTGGCGAAGGAGGGTGAAACTTTGCATTGTAAAAAATAGGCGAAGAAAATATATGTGGTGGACGAGTACGAGCTTGGTGAAAAACATTTAAATCAACGGGTGACGCGAGCCGGGGCCCCCGCAAGCGCGCAAGTCATGAGCACTTGTGGGGTGAAGGCGAGCGGCAGGACCCGCTCAAGAAGTATTTTTCACCAAGCTCGAGTACACAGGTTTGACAATGCGCGTGTATACCATTATAGTATATTTGCGAAGATAGGTGGATGGCTGCTGTGAATCCTACGTGGTTCACAGAGGAAAGTCCGGACACCAAGTTGTTTGACAACTTAAAAAGGGTGGCAGGTAACACCTGCTGGACGTAAGTCTAAGGACCGAAACGGTAGTTAGAACGGTAGGCACACGTGTGTACCGATCGAACGATCCCAAAGTAGGCGAAGAGCGCAACAGAAACATACCACCTCGTCTTTTTAGGCGGGGCCAGGGTGAAATTGTGTGGTAAGAGCGCACATCCCGCCTGGGTAACCTGGCGGGAGGGCAAACCCCACCCGGTGCAACTCCAAGTTTTGGTAGGAGGCATCGAGGGCGGCAGCGATGTCGCTCCCAGACAGATGGTCATCTACAACAGAATCCGGCTTATAGCCTATCTTCGTAACGAAAAATCCCGCGTCACGCGGGATTTTTCGTTGGCTGCGGGTCCTGTCTTCGCAGCTTCACCCCGCAGGTGCTCATTACTTGCGCGCCAGCGGGCGCCCCACAGCTCGCCACCCGCAGCATACAAGTCAAGAAAAAACCTCACATTTGTGAGGTTTGTGCGACGAACGCTGGAGCCAAAGAACCAATCAGATTCCATGCCGCTTAGTGAAGCCCTTGTTCACGGCGCAGCTTTGTGATTTTTCCTGTTGGCAGGTCGCCAGGACTGCGAACGTTTGAGCTTTGAAACTTAAGTCCAGCGGCCATGAAATGCAGCTCTGCTTCAGCAGGAACTATGACTGTGTTATCCCCGACCAAGTCGTGCGGCATTTCTCGCATGGGTTCTTCCCACATCATCTTGCAGGCTTCAGCAAATTCACCAGAATCCGCAAAACACAACGCTTTCAAGTGAGGGTAGAAATCCAAATTGCACTTCCACTGAGTTGCTGCGGCTGACATCGCCACGATCCTTTCTATTGAAATGAGCGCCGTTTTTTTGATCTGACTAGACCATATGCCCGCAGTGGGGCTACGTCAATCGCGCATTAGATAGCTGCATCAATCGCCTGATTAACTAATTTATCGGCCTGCTTGTTTTTTTCACGCGGAATGTGATTGAAAGTAATTGTGACAAATTTTGTAATTAAAGAAGTAACAGCGGAATGAAGAATTTTTAAGTCTTTGTCCTTTACTCGGTATTCCCCCTGAACTTGTTTCACTACAAGCTCGCTATCCAAAAAACAAGATAGATGAGTAACTTCGTGCCTTAACGCCATTTTTAATCCGGCGATTAAAGCTTTATATTCCGCCTTATTGTTGGTGACTTCGCCGATATATTCCTGATAAGTATCGATTGTTTTATGGCCGGCTGAAAGAACCGCTCCAATTCCGGCCGGACCCGGATTGCCGCGCGCTCCGCCATCCGTATGTAGTACTGTCCGCATTTTTCAAATGCTACTTAACCTTTTCTGTGATATCAACTTGTCCGGTGGGAGCAAAATCATCTATTCGAAACTGCAGCCGCGGCCTTCCTCGATATTCATTTATATCCAGCTGACCTAAAACATCTAAAACCGCCCCTTGCTTTGCATCACTCGCCATTCCAAACGCGATCCCCTCTAATTCTCCATCTCGGGTCGCAAAGGCAAATCTGGTATGTTGCGAATTCTTGCCGACTGTTTTTTGCTCAATTACGGTCAAGCCCTTCACAATAAAAGAAGGCCGCAAGTTACCCGGGCCGTATGGCTCGAAGCGATTTAAGACATCATGTGTGTCCCAGTTTAATAGATTGTCAGATAGCACAGCATCGGCCGTAACTGGCGCGGCTGCCGGCAGACCGGAATTAGATTGAAAGTGTTCCTGAACCATCAAACGAAATGATTCAATTTTATCTTCCTGCAATGAAAATCCGGCCGCTTGGGCATGACCGCCCAGGCGCATAGTATGTTCAGCGGCCGTTTGCAACCCTTCTAATATGTTAATGCCATTGGCTGTACGGGCGCTGCCCACTCCATGACGGCCATTACTGCCAATGACAACGGCTGGACGTGAAAATTTAGCCGCAAGTTTTCCGGCGACAAGTCCAACTACCCCTGCCGGCCAGTCCATGTTCGCAGCAAAAATAATTGGCGAGTCTCGATCAATTAATTCATAAGCGGCCAGCATAATGTTGCGGGTAAGTGATTGCCGCTGCTGGTTGAAGAGCTGCAATTGCTCCACATATTGCTGGGCTTGCTTGGTGTCTTGGGCCAAAAGAACATTTAAGGCCGTTTGCGGATGATCCATTCGCCCGGCAGCGTTAAGCAGGGGAGTCAGCCGAAACGCCACATCCTCAACTGTTAAACTTCTTCCGCGCAGCCCAGCCGCTTCCAGCAGCACTTGCAACCCCGGCCGGCGTGTTCGCTCGAGCACAGCCAGCCCAAACTTCACGATTGCCCGATTTTCATCCAGCAGCGGCATAATATCGCCGATTGTCCCTAGTAATGTGAGATCCAACAACCACTTTTCCCTGTCAGCGTCGTTGGCAAAACGACTGCGGCTGTCACGCAGTAAGGCCTGGGATAATTTCCAAGCCACGCCCGCCCCGCACAAGTAACCCCATGGGTATTGTCCCTCGGGATGTCGAGGATGAATTACAAGCGCGGGCGGCAACTTATCCGGCAGCTCGTGATGATCAACCACTATAACGTCTTTGCCTTTCTTTTTCAGCCACGATATTTCCTCGATATTACTCACTCCGCAGTCGACTGTAATAAGTAAATCAAACTCATCAAGCATGGATTGCAAAACTTCTTGATTTAACCCATAACCATCGTCTGCGCGGTGGGGAAGATAAGGGATAAACTTTGCTTTTAAATCTTGAAGAACCGCGGCCAAAGTAGCGGTAGCTGTGACGCCATCGGCGTCATAATCCCCCCAAATTAAAATCCGCTGCCGGGACTCAACCGTCTGATAAATTTTGTCCACTGCTTCGCGCATGCCATACAGCAGATGCGGATTATGGATGTCCCGGCTGTAGTCCGGCGAGAAAAACTTCTCCTGATTCGCGTTATTCACTCCTCGCCCGCGGCACAACAGTGACTGCAGGATCGCTAAATCCTCAATAGTCCGCTGCCCGGCAGTTACTTGCCATACTTTACTCATATTTAACAAGTATTAGGTATCAAGTATAGGGTATTAGGTATATTTCTGGTCGCGATACTTAAAACTTAATACAAAATACTTGATACTCTCCTAGCTAAATCAGTTTTACGATAGCGCGACCGCGGAATGGCGCAGTAGCAATAACCTTCAGCCTTCATTTATAGATTAACCTTGGGCATTTGCCGGTGCTGATCCACGTCATGTTTGTCGTGAACATGCCGCACCATCTTATGCAGTAGATCCACTATGCCGGAATACTGCGTAATAATGCTGGATAAATCTCGTTGCACATCCTCGCGCTGCTGAATGATGTAAGCCAGCCGCAGCCAATAGTCGGTTTCAATTGCCTGCAGGCGCGACTCCTCAACATAATGCTCAAAATCCAAACTGGAGTTGGAGGCCGTAGCCCGAACCAAATATTTTCCCACGTCCATTGCCGAGCGAAGCATCTGCTCTTTTAGGACTGCCCCGCCGCTAGTGTCCTCTAGTGACCCGGCTAGCGTCACCACATCCTGCGTAACCTGAAAAATACGATCCCACAGCTCGGTTTGGCGATGCTCCCATACTACGTTGTGCTGATTGTTATTCATATAACGACCTTAATTTTAGCACATCTTACTCAACTAGACATATATATCTCGGCACAAGTATTCTCGAGCCACGCCATTCATATTAAATTACATTAATGATCCCACAGCCTACCCGACGGCTCTCGAACACTTATGCCTCGTATCAAAACTACTCCCTACAACCTAAAACCTACTTACTCGTTACATCGCTCGCCCGCCGCTAAAAGTCATGCCGGTAGCCGCCCGTTCATAATGGGTCTTTTGTTTGGCCAAAAAGCGCTCCAGGCTGTGTCCTAACTTAAGCTGGGTGTCACTTTCGATTTGTATTAATCGATTGTATTTAGCCGTGCGGTCCGATCGACTGGGGGCACCGGTCTTAATTTGTCCGGCTGATATAGCGACGCTTAAGTCTGCGATGAACGTGTCTTCTGTTTCACCAGAGCGATGCGAGACTACCACATTTTGATCAGCCTCCTGGGAAATCACGACGGCCTGCAGTGTTTCGGTGAGTGTTCCCACTTGATTGGGTTTTATCAAAACGGAATTTGTAGCGCCCTCCATAATTCCCTGGCGGATTCGCGTAACATTGGTGGCATACAAGTCATCGCCCACAATTTGTACATAAGCTTCGTTGGTTTTCATAAATTGTTTCCAGATTTCCCAATGATCTTGATCAAAAGGATCTTCAATAGAAATAATTGGATAGCGTTCCCGCCACAGCTTATATTTATAGGCCAGGTCATTGGCCGTCAGGCCGACGCCATCCAAGTTATAGACGTCCTTTTCCGAGTCATAAAACTCGGAGGCGGCGGCATCAATTCCTAAATAGGCGTCTACGCCTGGTACGTAGCCGGCCGATTCTATTGCCCGGACCAATAAAGTAAAGGCTGACTCGCTTTTATCTAGCTTGGGTGCAAAGCCTCCTTCATCGCCCACCTCGACCTGAAAACCTTCTTGAATCAGTATGGCTTTTAAGGCGTGATGGATTTCCACGCCCATGCGTAACGCTTCTGCAAAACTTGTTGACGCTATCGGCAGCACCTGATATTCCTGAATTGATAAATTATTACTGGCGTGCTTACCGCCGTTAATTAAATTCATTTGCGGCACGGGCATTACAATCTCTCGCTTGGGAAAAAGTTGTTGTAAGTATAAATAAAGTGGCAAACCCTGCGCCGCGCTCTCGGCTCTGGCGCAGGCCAGCGAAACTGCCAAAATCGCATTAGCGCCCAATCGGGATTTATCCACCGTGCCATCTAGCTCCAGCAGTACGCGATCAATCTTGGCTTGGTTGGCTGTATCTTGCCCTAGCAGAGCAGCGTGGATTTCTCCTTTAATGTTACTGACTGCTTGCAGGACGCCTTTGCCGCCGTAGCGTTTCTCGTCGTGATCGCGTAATTCGTGCGCTTCATGTACGCCCGTCGAGGCCCCCGAGGGAACCATCGCCGAACCCAAAAACCCTCCCTTGCATCCAACAACCGCCTGCACCGTTGGATTGCCCCGTGAGTCCAAAACTTCGTAAGCTGTAATATTCTCGATCTTTGCCATGCCACCAGTCTAACTGCTAATAATATATAGAGGCTCCAGCCCCGGCATGCGCTTTCCTTCCATAAAGGCGATCATGGCCGCCCCACCGACAGAAACATGGTTATACTTGCCAACTACTTTATATTTCTCGAGCGCATTAACCGTATCTCCACCACCCACTACCCGGTTGGCGGACATATTCGCGATTTCCTCGGCCAGAGATTTGGTGCTGCCGGCATAAGCGTCTACTTCAAACTTCCCCACCGGTCCATTCCACATAATTGTTTTAGCCGTCCGGCAGACATCCAATATTTTGGCGGTAGAGGTAGAGCCAATATCCCATAGTCCGCCCGCATCATCAGGAATCTTTTCAATCGCTACTTGGGATGCGTTTTCTCCTTCTGGTCCACCTATCATAACATCAATGGGTAATAAAAGTTTTACGCCGGCGACTTCCAGTAGGGAGCGGGCTGCCTCTATTTCGTCGGCATTAAATTTCACGCCGGGCCAGTTCCCCCGCGCCGCCAGAAAAACATTAGCGATTTGCCCGCCGACCGCCAGTGTATCTACCTTGGCCAGCAGCCGTCTTAGCATACCAATTTTTGTGGTAATTTTGGCGCCGCTAACTATTGCTACGTAAGGACGTGCCGGTTGATTTTGCAGCGCGCCCAATGCTTTAACCTCCATCACGACACGGCGGCCAGCCGCGCTTAGCACCAGACGAGGCAGCACTGTCACTGATGTATGGGGCCGGTGAGACACGCTAAAAGCTTCATTAATGTAGGCGTCAGCAGCCTGGACAATTTCCTCGCCCATTTTTTCACTGGCCAGCTCCTCCCGGTCATCCAGCCGAACATTAGGATACAAAGCCACAGTACCCTGATCCATACTCGATACTATTGCTTCTACGCCGCTGCCATACAGTTTAGGCAGCGTTCTCACTTCCTCGCCCAGCAGTTCTTCTAAACGACGCTTTATCGGCTTCATATCCGCGTCCGCCGGCTCCTCTACTGGATGGCCGCGGTGAGCCAAAATTAAAACCTTACACCGGCGCTGGCGCAACTCTTGAATCGTCGGCAAAGCTGCTTCTATCCGATAGTCTTCTGTTGCATCCACCACTTTATCCGCGCCAACAGTGACGTTAAAATCTGCCCGCACAATTACCCGCTTTCCATCGAGCGGGATATCGTCCATAGTGCGCAATCTTTCCATTACCTAGTAGCAAGTATTTAGTATCATGTAGCAAGTATATATGAGGAAACACCCAAGGGGTAAACCGCTTACTACTTTCTACCTGCTACTTTCTACCCTTAGAGTACTAGGGATAAGTTTCTAAGCTGAGGCTCCCAGTGCAGCTACTTGTTCAACCAACCGATTGGAGTATCCCCATTCGTTGTCGTACCAAGCAAGGACTTTGACCAAATTTCCATCCACGACTCGTGTCATTTGCAGGTCAACTATTGCGGAGTGCGGGTCACCAATAAAATCCGTGGATGTCAGCGGCTCATTCGTTACAGCCAAGACACCTTTGTAAGCGGGGTCCGCTGCTGCCGCAATAAACGCATTATTAATCTCTTCCACCGTTACGTTCTTCGACAGCAGGCAAGTAAGGTCAGTGATAGAAACGACTGCTACCGGTACACGCAGTGAGATCCCGTCAAATTTTCCCGCCAGTTCCGGCACTGCTTTCGTGGCAGCGATAGCCGCTCCCGTGGATGTGGGAACGATATTAATGGCCGCCGCCCGCCCCTCGCGTAGATCTTTCCTGGCTGGTCCATCAACCAGGGACTGACTAGCCGTGTAAGCATGAGCAGTCGTTAAAAGGGCTTTGGCGACGCCAAAAGCCTTTTGCAGCACGGCTATTGTCGGTGCCACAGAGTTAGTCGTACAAGAAGCGTTGGAAATAATGTCTTGTCCGGCCAGCTTGTCGTCGTTAACACCCATGACAATTGTCGCGAGGCCGGCGCTTTCAGTGGGAGCAGAAATAATTACTTTCTTGGCACCAGCCGTAAGGTGTGCCCGGGCTTGGTCTTCTTCCGTAAAAAATCCGGTAGACTCTATAACTACATCGATATTCATCTCGCCCCACGGCAGCTGGGCGGGATCCGGTTGCTGTAAAACCGTAATTACTTTGCCGCCAACGGTCAGCTGCTTGTCGCCTACCTCGACCGTCTGCCCATAGCGTCCGTAAACAGAGTCGTAGCGCAACAGGTACGCCAGATTGGCTAAATCACCTAAGTCATTAATAGCTACTACCTCTATATCGTTACTAGTAAGCGCTATTTTGAAAGCGGCGCGGCCAATTCGGCCAAAACCATTAATTGCAAGTCTTACTGCCATGAGTGTAATTCTAACTAATTTTCAGGAAAAAATCTTGGGCTTTACTTGCGAGTTTTCCGCAATCATTTTCTCCACCGCTTCCGGCGTTAATAGCCCCTCACGCGCTCCAATATATTGGACAACCGACGTTGAGTTGGCGTTGCCCCACTGCATAGCTGTCGGCACATCCTTTCCTTTAACGATTGCGCCCAAAAATCCGGAGCCAAAGGAATCGCCGGCTCCGGTGCGTTCGATTACCGGTCCAGCAAAAATTCCCACATACCATATTTTACTGCGATCGGAAGCGTAACCGCCAGCGGGACCATCAGTGAGCACCATTTCCTGTACGCCGACAGCCTTAAAGCCCGCGATTAGCTCCCGCACATCGTTATGTTTCGCTTCTAATATTGCCACGCTTTCCTCGCGGTTTAAAAACAACAGCGAGGTTCTTTTAAGCAAGGGTAGCAGCTCATCCTTGCCCAGCCGGATTTGATGAGTGCCGGGATTAAAGGCTAATTTTACCGCCGGGTTTTTGTCTAGGTAACCCAAAACCTGCTCATGTAAAGCTTGCACTCCCTTACCCGAGGCCGAGGTCAGATATATCCAGCCCGGCGGCGGCAATTGTGGTAATTGATAGTCGCGCGGCTCATGATAGACGAAAATGGTCCGCTCGGCTTTGTAATTAATGACAATGGAAAGATTCGTACCGTTATGCTTATCAAAAACAACATATCCGGTATCTACATTATTAGTCTTAAGTACTTCGGCCGCTTTGTGACCTTGATCATCATCGCCCACTACGGTATAAAGCGTGGCGCGCAGCCCAAGGCGGGCAATACCGATGGCATGGTTCGCGGCGTTACCCACGGCTGGCACATCCGTTTTTTGCTCCACGGCAATTTTATCGGCGTAATCAAAACAAATTTTGCAATTGGCGCCGTCAGCTCCGCACTGCAGACTGGCATCGTGCATTTTCAAAAAAATATCCTGCGTCGTATCGCCAATAGCAATAACATCAAAATTTTGCTGGGCCATGATCGTATACTTAATACTTACTACTTACTACTTTATACTTGCTACTATTAGTATACTTTGCCGACATCGGCTGACCCAAACAATTCAATCTTCGCTTCCACCACTTGCTGCACTGCCTCACGCGCCGGCCCCAACATTTCCCGCGGATCAACACTGTCGTGCTTGGTCGAAAAATAAGCGGCCACCGCTTTAGTAAAAGCCTGGCGCAGCTCCGTGTCCACATTAATTTTGCAGACATGCCTGCCCGCCGCTTGCTGCAAATGCTGATCAGCTATTCCCGATGCCCCGTGCAACACCAGCGGAATATTAGGAACTGCTTCTTCAATGTCCTTTAATAATTCAAAGCGAATATATTCTTGGCCAGTGAAAGCACCATGAATAGTACCGACCGATACCGCTAAGGCATCGATACCTGTGGCGGCAACAAATTGCCGCGCTTGCTGCGGATTGGTGAGGTCTTCATCGGGTATCCGGCCTCCCGCCAGACTCTGCCTGCCCTCCTTACCGATAATCGTTCCGAGCTCCGCTTCTACCCATACTCCGCGCTCATGCGCATACTCCACAACGGCGCGGGTTATCTTAATATTGTCCTGAAGATTTTTTTGGGACGCGTCAATCATCACGGAGGTGTAGCCCGCTTCAATACACTGCTTGATGAGCGATAGGTCCTTACCATGATCCAAATGCAGGATGACCGGAACAGCCGTTTTGGTTGCTTCGGCCTGAACCAGCCGGACTAATGTGGAGAGGCCGGCATACTCTATGGCGCCGGCGGATGTCTGGACGATAACCGGCGCCTGCTTGGTTTGCGCTGCCCAGATAATACTTTGCACAACCTCCATATTAGAAGCATTAAAGGCACCAATGGCGTAATCGGCTACCATGGCATCTTTAAAAATTTGCCGCGGATGGGCAATCATACGACCTAGGGCGACCAGGCCCGGCGGGCATTAACAATTATTTCCAGGAAATCGCGGGGATGTGTCGCCGCACTGCCGACTAAGACGCCGTCAATGCCAGGCTCGCCCACATATTGGGCAACGTTCTGCGCATTCACACTGCCCCCATAGAGTAGGCGCAAACGCTCAACAATTTCACGATCGAATTTATTGGCCACTACCTTTCTGATTAACATGGCGGTTTGCGATATTTCCTGCGGATCCGGCATCGGCGAGGTGCGCACACTACTAATCGCCCAGATGGGTTCGTAACAAATAACAACCTTGCTTAGGGACGAACGATCCAACCCCGACAGTAATACCTCCATTTGGTTAGTGACTTTGTTGACGGTTTGGTCAGCGGCGCGCTCCTCGGCATTCTCGCCGATACAAATAATCGGCCGTAGACCGTGCCGGAGAAGTATGTTGACCTTCTGCAAGACTTGCTCATCACTTTCGCCGCTAACACTCCGGCTTTCCGAGTGACCAACAATGCACCAGGTCGCCCAAGGCTTAATTTGTAGTACTGATACTTGCCCGGTATAAGCACCGCGCTCCTCATGGTAAATATTTTGCGCGCCGACGCTGACCTTTTCCTTGGCTTGACTGAAAATTTCCGCTACCGCTGGCAGAGTAGGATAGGAAGGACACAGCACTACTTCACCACCGAGTTTAACATCGCGCAGCAATTTTTTTAATGATTTGGCTACCTCCAACGACGCCTTATGGGACAATTCCATTTTCCAGTTACCAACCACCAACAATTTTTGATTCATGTTTCCAGTATACAGAAAATAGAAGTTAGTAACGAGTAATCAGTAACCAGTAACGAGCGCGGATTCATTACTCGTTACGCGTTACTAGTTCCTGGGTACTAGTTGCTGCTATAATTACCTTACGATGCCAGCCAATATTTTTTTATCGGTCGTCATACCGGCCTACAATGAAGCGGAGCGCTTGCCACATACCTTACCAGCAACACAAGCCTACTTGCAAAAACAACCCTACAGTTGGGAGATTGCCGTGGTCGATGACGGCTCATCCGACAAGACTGCTGATCTGGTGCGGGCCGCCTCTATTGTTGATCCGCGCGTGCGCTTGCTCCAATACGGCCGAAATCGCGGCAAAGGATATGCCGTTCGTTTCGGGATGACACATGTCAGTGGACAGTATCGTCTTTTTATGGACGCTGATAACTCAACCACCATTGATCATTTTGCTCAATTTCTGCCTTTGTTTAGCCAGGGTTATGACGTAGTAATCGGCTCCCGTGATGTGCGCGGGGCCGACGTGGCTGTTCATCAGCCGCGCTGGAAAGAACTGCTTGGCGATCTGGGTAACTTATGGATTCAACTCTGGGCCGTCCCCGGAATAAAAGATACCCAGGCGGGATTCAAAGTCTTTACAGGTAAATCAGCCGCGGGTGTCTTTCCCTATTTAACAATCGATCGCTGGGGGTTTGATGTGGAGGCGTTGGCGGTGGCTCGCCAGAAAGGTTATAAAATTTCTGAGCAGCCGATCCGCTGGATCAATGATCCGCACAGCAAAGTGTCTGTTAAAACATATTTTGAAGTCCTAAGAGAAGTCGTCCAAGTACGTTTGAATATTTGGCGAGGAATCTACAAATCCAGCAATGAAATCTCGCCTGCCTAACAACAATACTGCTGTCGCACCAGCGTCAGAGATCGGAGAACTGCGCCAGGATCCGATCACCGACGAGTGGGTGGTGATCGCCACAAACCGCGGCAAGAGGCCCGACCAATACAAGGAGATTGCCCCCAAACCAACGCCTTTACCGCGCTACCAGGAAGACTGCCCCTTTTGTAACCTGGCTAAGTTCCCGCAAGAGCCTGATGTACTGCGTCTGCCGGACGACCCTGATCAGTGGCAAGTCCACGTTTTCGGCAATAAGTTTCCGGCTTTTCTGCCCCGCGAGGAGTTTCGGGCCTGGCACAGCGGCCCCTATCAGGCCATTGAGGCCATCGGCTATCACGAACTACTGGCGACGCGCTGGCACAATCAGCTCGATAGTCTCTCCAGTATTAAGATGCTCTCCTTAGAGCTGGAAGCACTGGTACTGCGCTATCGTCAGCTGCGCACCAAGCCCTCGGTAAATTACATCCAAATCATTAAAAATCATGGCGCGGCCGCCGGCGGTTCCCTGCCCCATCCGCATAATCAAATTTTTACTTTGCCAGTCCTGCCCAGCGATATTGGCAAATTACTCCACGGTACGGAGCGATTCGCCAAAAAAAATAAAGAAAAAGCTTTCACAATTATTTTGGAATTCGAACGCGCACAAGGATCGCGCCTTGTTTATGAAAATGATTATTTTACGGCGTTCTGTCCTTTTGCCTCCCGGGTGCCGTTCGAAACCTGGATTATGCCGAGAAAATCTAATCCCTTTTTTGATAGTATCGGGCCGGAAGAGCGCGAGGCCCTAGCCGAGGCCATGCAGCAAGTCTTCGGACGTTTATATACCGGCCTTAATGACCCGCCATATAACTACTATATTCACTCGGCGCCCTGCGACGACACGGGATTTGTTTGCGATATTAAATCATTTTCGCATTTTCGCTGGCACATTGCGGTTCTGCCGCGTCTTACCCAGTTCGGCGGCTTCGAGCTAGGATCGGGCGTGGAAATCAACACCACCGCACCGGAAGCTGCGGCCGCCTTTCTGCGGGAACAGCCGCTGCCACCCCCGCTGTCCTAGCCACCAAGGCGACGCTGGCGGGAGCTGTATTCCGCCAGCGCTTTGTCAAAATCTTGGTTGGAAAAAGCCGGCCAATATTTATTCGTAAAGTGCAGTTGGGCATCAGCAATATCCCACATCATAAATCCGGCCGAGAGATGCGGCTCCCCGCCCGTGCGGATAACTAGATCTACCGGGGGCAGATCTTTGGTGAATAAGTTCTGCTTAATCATAGCGGCCGTTACTTTTACTTTTTTGGGATCCTTCACATTCTCCGCAATTTTCTTCACCGCCTCAATCATCTCGTCGGTACCGTTGTAAGCCAACAAGAAGTTGCACGCATACTTCTGATAATGTTTGGTGGCGTCTTGGGCCGCCTCAATGGCCCGGCGAACCTTGCTCGGAAACTTTTCCTGCCAACGTCCGAACACTTTAATACGAATTTGCCGATCGTGGATATCTTGGTCCTTCACCAAACTGGTAAAATGTTCTTGAAAAATTTTCATTAAATTAAAAATTTCGCGCGGACTTCTCTTAAGAATGTTATCAACCGACAACCCCCAGACTGATATACACTGCACTCCTTGATCGGCCGCGTGCCGAACGATCTGCCGAAATTTCTCGACGCCCGTTTCGTGCCCTTCATACGTGGATAAACCTCTTTCCCGCGCCCAGCGACGGTTACCATCAGGAATAATGGCGATATGCCGGGGTATGGACTGCACCTGTTTATTCATATGAGTATATAGCTTATGAGTTCTTAGGGTGACCCGCAATGTAATCTGCCAGCATTATTCTCGCTGCCTCGGCGTGTTCATCCTCCGGGTTACCGCCCTCCAGTCTAATCAGTTTCTGTGCCTCAATCGATGTCAATGTTTCGTCAATAGTCTCTATCTTAACCTGGTTACCCAAGCGACTCTTGAGTAGGTCGATAAAGGCTAGTGTCTTTCGCGTCTGATCGGTGACATTCCCGACTAAACTAATGGGAACACCGACCAAAATATGCCGGACCGGTGCTTTCTTGATTATGTCTTCGATCTTATCCAAGGCCTTTTCTTTCTGCTGGTCAATAGTGCCAAATCGATGAGGCAGGCGTCCGTCAGTGTCGGTGGCAGCCATACCGATGTATCGATCACCGTAATCTAAGCAGAGAAACATGGCTGAGTAGCAGGTAGAAAGTAGTAAGTATTAAGTAACCGCGGACAATAAACGCTTCGATTACTTTGCGGCCTGTGTTAAAATCTGCGGCCCGTTAGCGGTAATCGCCACTGTGTGCTCCTCATGAGCCGACCAGCCGCCTTCCGCCGTCACAATTGTCCAGCCGTCGTCAGCCGTTGTAATACGGGGGCCGCCAATAGTAACCATTGGTTCAATCGCAATGATCAACCCTTCCACTAGTTTGGTTCCTTCGCCTGCCCGGCCGAAATTAGGTACTTGGGGCTCCTCATGCACAGCATAACCTACGCCATGGCCCACCAGTTGGCGCACCACGCCAAAACCTTGATCCTCCACATATTTTTGAATGCTCCAGCCGATATCTCCGGTCGTGTTGCCCAACTGCGCTGCTCGCATCCCACGTACTAAAGCTTGGCGGGTGACCTTTAGGAGTCGATCATTCTCCGCGTTCAATGTACCGCAGCCAACCGTGTGTGCACTGTCTAAATATAAATCTTTATAAACAATACCCATGTCGACGCTAACTAAATCCCCTTCTTTAAAAGATTGGTCATTAGGAACACCATGGACCACGGCTTCATTGACCGAAATACAGGCAGCGGCGGGATAAGGGTCATGTCCTTTGCTGGCATAACCCAAAAAAGCGGGGCGTACTTTATATTTATCACAAAGCTGCCGAGCTAACTCATCCAGCTGCCGCCCGGTAGCGCCAGGTTGCACTTGCCTCGCCAGTGCTTGCAAAATGGCGGCCAAAATTTTTCCGCCGGCCGCCAACGTTTTTATTTCTGCGGCTGATTTAGTTCGAATCATTAGATATCTTTTCTAGACGTGAAAGAATTTCTTGATGAACTTTGGCGATCGACAAGCGACCATTGACAGTAAACAAGATGCCATCTTTCTTATATTGCAGCACGACTGGGTAGGTATTTTCCTGAAATTGACTCCAGCGAATAGCAAACTTCTCCGGCTCATCGTCTGCCCGGAAGCCTACCCGCCCGCCTATTTCTTCACAGCGTTTTACATCTGCCTCATTCATAACCGAAAAACCATGCAGAGTATCCAAACAGTAGCGCCGGTGGGTATTGCGCTCCTTCATTTCCTTTTCGGTAACTTCCAAATAGATTGCCAGCGGCCGCCCATAATTATTTTTGGCAAAAAAATCGTCAACAATTGCCGCCTCCTTTACTGTCCGCGGGGTGGCATCAAAAATCAGACCCCGGTTCAACTTAACACTCTCCTTAATGGCATTAATAACTACCTCCGCTGCCATTGCTGGTGGCGCTAGATAGCCATTGTCAATTGTGGCTTTAACGCGTCGCCCTAGGTCACTGTTCTGCCGAGCGATCTCCCGAAAAGCATTACCGGTACTGAACTGATGGTATCCTAATTTCTTGGCCAAGAGAGAGGATTGCGTGCCCTTGCCCGCCCCCGGCGGTCCCATTACATAAATTACTTTAGGCAAGTTCATAAAAATGAGAAACTAGAAACTGGAAATCAAGAAATTGTGACTTTTTACCGGCCGCATGGTTTATCTATATTTCTAATTTCTGCTTTCTAATTTCTTGCGTCTACTAGCTCAAAAATCCTTCGTACTCTCGCATCGTTAGTTGAGATTCTATTTGTTTTAATGTTTCCAAGACCACTGACACCACAATCAACAAAGCTGTTCCACCGATAGTCAAGGTAGAGAGGCCCGTAAAACCTTGCACAATTAAGGGTAGCACCGCAATCACTCCTAAAAACAGAGCGCCGGCCAACGTGATACGGTTTAAGACGTGCTTTAAGAAATGAGTAGTTTGCCGGCCCGGCCGAATACCGGGAATAAAGCCGCCTTGCTTCTGCACGTTCTCCGAGATCTGCTGCGGATCGAACGTTAAGGCCGTGTAAAAATAGGTAAAAGCTATGACCATCACAAAATATAAGATGCCGTAAAACCAGCTGCTCTGAAATAGCTGTACGACTTGCTGCGCCGCATTCGCGATGGTTTGATTTTGTGCCGCCACAAAAAAGTTTGCCACCACGCCAGGGAATAACATAATCGATAAAGCAAAAATAATCGGAATGACACCGGCTTGATTAACCCGCAGTGGCAAATGCGTCGAAACGCCGCCCAGCATCCGATTTCCTCGCACCTGCTTGGCGTAACTGACAGGAATAGCCCTTTGTCCCTCCGATATTATTACCACTCCGGCGATAACCACCACCGACACAGCCAAAAACGGTAAATAGATCATGGCTTGATCGGGCGACCAGGTAGCAAATATCTGTATAACGGTTTGCGGCAGTTGGGAAATGATGCCCACGAAAATGATCAGCGAGATGCCATTGCCCATACCCTGTTCGGTGATTAACTCACCAAGCCACATTAGAAAAATTGTGCCGGCCGAAATAGCCACCAGTGTTACGACGAACTGCCAAGGGGTGAATGAAATGCCCAGGCCACTGCCGCCCAGAGCGGCTCCGCCCCGTTGCAATAAGTTTATAAAACCGAATCCTTGTAAGGCGGCCAGCGGTACGGTAAGCAGGCGTGTCCACTGGTTTATTTTGCGCCGGCCTGCTTCACC
>CAZUSC010000003.1:0-6066 GCA_964622915.1 uncultured Candidatus Saccharibacteria bacterium
ATTATTTTAGGCTTCTTTTCAGCCGCGGGGCCCACGGGCGCTTGGCTGCTGGGAGTCGTGCGGCGGGTCTTTGGCCTTAGTGCTTATCTACTGCCGATCGTCATGATTTGGATCGGTATTTATTGCATTCGGCCGCGCGAGGACAGCTGGCCTCGTCTGCGATTGATCGGCATTATTTTAACGTTTATTGGCCTGCTGGGGTTCTTGCACATCATTGGGGGGACTACGGAAGATGCCTTACAAACGGCTTTAGATGGCCGCGGGGGCGGCTTACTTGGTTTTGTACTGGCTTTTCCCATAATGAAAGCTTTCTCGGGCGCTGTGGCGCTCCTAATATTCATTGCTGCTTGGCTGATCGGTGTTTTTCTCACCTTTAATCTGTCCCCGGCCGAAATAGCCAGCTGGCTGCGGGACTTTATTCCGCGGCGCGAGCAGACGGGTGAAGACAAGAGCGACAGTTACGATGCCAGCGACGAAGCGGATACCGTGCCCACTTTTCACATCAGCGGGCGCTTACTGACTGGTAAACCTGATCCGCAGCAATTAAAATTAGCTGCCCAGCAGCAAGCGCAAGAGCAAGAACAAAAAGAGCGCATGCGGCAGCAACTGCGGGCGGCTAATCGACGTTATCAGCCCCCTTCTTTAGATATTCTGCACTCATCGATTGGCAAGCCGGACAGCGGAGACATCAAAGCTAATAATAAGATTATTCAGGAGACGCTGGATAAGTTCGGTATTACGGTCACCATGTCCAGAGAAAGTGTCGGGCCAACTGTCACTCAATATAAGCTGCGGCCGGCCGAAGGAGTAAAGCTCTCCCGCATTACCGCCCTGCAGAATGACCTGGCGCTGGCCTTGCAGGCAGTATCACTTAGAATCGAAGCGCCCATTCCGGGTACTAGCCTAGTCGGTATTGAAATTCCCAACAAAGTAGTGTCCTTGGTGCGCCTGCGGGATTTGCTGTCCTCGCGCGAGTATCGATCAATCGTCGCTCCCTTAGCGATTGTCATGGGAAAAAACGTCGCTGGCCGGCCGGTAGCGGCCGGGCTCGATAACATGCCGCACTTGCTGGTGGCCGGCGCGACCGGTTCCGGCAAATCCATTTTCATCAATACTTTGATATTATCGCTCATTTATCGCAACTCGCCGGCATTAGTACGCCTGATTTTGGTTGATCCTAAACGAGTGGAGTTATCGCTCTTTAATGGCATTCCTCACTTGCTGAATCCCGTCATAATCGAGCCAGATAAAACTATTGAGGCGCTGAAATGGGCGGTGCGGGAAATGGACCGGCGCTACCGATTGTTATCGAAATCCGGGGCGCGTAATTTAATGTCCTATAACGCCAATAACCCCGAAGAAGCGCTGCCCATGATTGTCATTATCATTGATGAGTTAGCCGACTTAATGTCCACCCATGCCCGCGATGTTGAGGGGATTATTGTCCGCTTAAGCCAGATGGCGCGGGCCATTGGCATTCACTTAGTCCTGGCCACCCAGCGTCCGTCCGTCAACGTTATTACCGGATTGATTAAAGCCAATATCCCTACCCGTGTCGCCTTTAATGTCGCCTCCCAGGTTGATTCCCGAACTATTATTGACATGGGCGGAGCGGAGAAGCTCCTCGGTAACGGCGACATGCTCTTCCTGTCCGGTGATCAGTCCAAACCGGTGCGTTTGCAAGCCGCTTTTGTGTCCGAAGAAGAAGTGCGGCGGGTAGTGGCGGACTTGGTGGCCAATAATCCAGAGGCGCAGTTCGAGGAAAGCATCACGGCGCCGACGCGCGAGGCTACCAGCGGTGTGCGCGAGGATATTAACGACACTTTCTATGAGGAAGCTAAGCGAGTAGTAGTAGAGTCAGGCAAAGCCAGCGCTTCGCTCCTGCAGCGCCGTCTGCGTGTTGGGTATGCCCGGGCGGCTCGCTTACTGGATATGTTGGAAGATCAAGGCGTCATTAGCCAGGCCGATGGCAATAAGCCCCGGGAAGTACTGGCAGAGCCGGCCAGATTTTATAAGGATGAGCAAGCGGGAGACGACAGAGAATTTTAAGTATGCCCAGTAACAATACCTCATCACCCGCCAGTGGGCGGGCACGGCAGCATCTAAAATAGCTGTCTTGATCATGAATACATTATCACTGACAAATGAATACGCACCTACTTCCCAGCAACCCTTCGTGTTGCTGGATGAGGTAGTTGTTACTGGGTATGCCCGATAAAAAACCATACCGCCGGGATCGGGGCGCGGTCAAAATAGGCCGCCAACTGCAAGCAGCGCGGGAGCGGCTCCCGCGCAGTTTAGAGGATGCTGCGGCCGCACTAAATATTCCGGCCGCCCAGCTGCGCGCACTTGAGGAGGGGGATTTGGCTATCTTTGCGGCGGAAGTATATGCCCGGGGTGTTTATAGCAAATATGCCGCTTGGCTGGGACTGGACAGCGAGCAGACGGCCAGGCCTTTCCTGCGCGCGCTGTCGGCTGGCCGGGTGGTCAAGCCGCTCAATTTACCCGTACCAGAGAGATGGTATCAGCGCCTGATCAATCCGCGCACCGTTATTATTGGCGTCGGTGCCCTACTAGCCGCTGCTGTCAGCGGATACATTAGCTGGCAGGTTCGATCTTTTTGGCAATTGCCGGATCTGGCTTTAATAACTCCCACCGACAACGTCTTGGCACAGGAAACCGTGTCCATCAGCGGTGTCTCCGAGCCGGAGGCGCGGGTGAGTATTAATGAGCAATCAGTATTATTGCAAGACGATGCCACTTTTATCCAAGCACTAGATTTGCGCCCCGGTATTAATATTGTGCGGGTGGAAGCAGAGAATGTCGCCGGCCGCAAGCGAGTGATCGAGCGGCAGTTACTACGGCCGCGTACGAGTGATCCGCCGGGGTAAACAATGTTTGCGAGGTAGGAATATTACCCGTAAGCTTATACGATGGTTAGGTAAAGGAGAAAGTAACGATTTTTTAAATCTGGTGTCAAACTATGGTTAAACAAACTGCCACTAAGCTAGCCAAAACGAAGGAAGAGCCGGCCGCCGACGATCGAACGGTAGCAGTCACCTCCGCCATCGATATCATCAAAGAGCGCTTTGGCGAAGGGGCTATCATGCGTTTGGGGGAAATAAAGAAAACGGATATTGACTCGATTCCGACCGGCTCGCTCTCTTTAGATATTGCTTTGGGTATCGGCGGCTTGCCGCGCGGACGGGTTATTGAAATTTATGGGCCGGAGTCAAGCGGAAAATCCACCCTGGCCCTACACGTAACAGCCAATACTCAAAAAAAAGGTGGCACTGTTGCCTATGTCGACGCCGAGCACGCGCTTGATCCCCAATATGCCAAGCGAGTCGGTGTAGATTTAAATACACTTTTAATCAGCCAACCAGATACCGGTGAGCAAGCACTGGATATTGTCGAAACGCTCGTACGCTCGGGAGCGGTGGATTTAGTGGTCATTGATTCGGTGGCAGCGCTCACGCCACGGGCAGAAATTGAAGGTGAAATGGGAGCCTCGCACATGGGTCTGCAGGCGCGATTGATGTCGCAAGCCTTGCGGAAGTTGACCGCTATTGTGTCCAAAACTAACACCATGGTGATCTTCATTAATCAGATTCGCATGAAGATTGGCGTAATGTTTGGCAACCCGGAGGAAACAACTGGCGGCAAAGCCCTGAAGTTCTACTCTTCCGTCCGCATTGACTTGCGCCGACGGGCCCAGATTAAAATGGGTGAGAAAATAATCGGCAACCGCGTTCATGCCAAGGTCGTTAAGAACAAAGTGGCACCGCCGTTCAAAGTAGCCGAGTTCGACATCATGTATAACCACGGCATCAGTTATGAAGGCGATATTGTCGATAAGGGTTTGGAATATAAAATTATTCAAAAAGCAGGCAGTTGGTTATCCTACGGTGATATCAAACTGGGCCAGGGCCGCGAAGCCTCCAAAACGGTACTGCAGGCGGATAGAAAAATGGCCAAGGAAATCATCGATGCCATCTGGGTCGCCGCCGAAAAAGACGAAATCCAGTAATGAATCTGGTATTTAAAGAACGTCGCGGCCCGTTGTAAAGCTGTTAATCAACTGCCAGATAGCCGTCTGGTCATCATCAGGAGCCGTCCGGTTACGGCCGATTTTCTGGCAATGAAGACACTGCTGAACCAGAGCTAGCTTAGCGGGATCAGTACCTTCTACCGCCACGGCTGGCATCAGGCCGCCGCAACTGCTAGCGCGGTCGCCCGGGACATTATCGACGTGCTTAGCGGTCAGACACTTGGGACAGTGATTACGAAAAGTACCGCGGGCAGGAAGAACTCTATCTCCACACTTTTCACAAGTGAACCCTTCGTTGCGAGGGATGAAATTTTTCCGTTGGGTACTGATTACTCGTTACCAGTTACTGATTACTTCGTGCCTACTGTCCGCGATAGCCCAGCAAACCGGCTTCCCGGCCGCGCTTAATCTCGCGAGAGATTTGTCGTTGGTGCTTAGCACAACTGCCAGATTTTTTGCGAGGCAAAATCTTATTCTGTCCGCTCATAAATTGGCGCAGCAACTCACTGTCGCGGAAAGTAATTTCTTTGATTTGCTCCGTGCACAACAGGCAGTCGGTACGGTAGCGTCGCTGTTTTCTCATTGGCATAGGAATTGGGAAATTATTAATTTTTTCGAGTTTCTATTTTCTGATTTCTAAAATGGTATATCTTCAATGCGAATTTCCTCATCGCTAGTCGGCTGCGCCGTAGCCATTGCTGGCTCCCGGGTGGGGGTGGCCTGCTCGGTCTTCTGGCTGGGAGCAGAACTTTGACCTTGCCAAGGAGTGCCTTCTGACTTGCTGCCCAACATAATCATATTGTCAGCGACAACCTCGGTGCGATAACGTTTGCTGCCATCCTGGGCTTGCCAGTTGCGGGTTTGCAGATGGCCTTCAATATAAACCTGCCGGCCCTTGGATAAATATTGGGCGCAGATTTCTGCCAGGCGGCGCCAAGCAACCACATTGTGGTACTCAACTTGGTCCTTTTGCTGTCCCTGCTGATCTTTCCAAACCCGGTTGGTAGCCAGGCTGAAATTGGTCACGGCTGTGCCTTGCGGCGTAGTGCGGGCTTCGGGATCGGCTGTTAGCCGCCCGATCAGCATCACTTTATTTAGATCCATGATTTAGAAATTAGAAATTGGAAATTAGAAAATAGGGTTGAGTAACATCATAAACTTTTTAGTTTCTATTTTCATAATTACTTAATTTCTTCGGTCAGGGCTTCTTCAATACCTTTTTCGACATCGGCCATCGTGACTTTTTTGTCAGGTTTGGCGGTGCTGGCTTGGGCGGGCGCCGCTTTCTTACTGCGCTCCAAAACTTCTAGGCCGACTTCCTGACGCTGGGCTGTTTGTAAAATCGTAAAACGGATTAAGCCCTGCGCTTTTTTTAGAAAGGTATGCAGCTCCTGTGTTTTGCTCGGATCCAGTTGAATTTGCAGATGGCGCAGGAAAGCAGAATTAGTTTTTTTGATGGGGTAAGCTAAGCGACGGCGCAGGCTAGCCGAGGCATGCATAATGCTGCCAGCCAGCTCGTTTATTTTGCCGTCTATCGCTGAATTTAGTTCAGTGCGAGCCTCCTCATTAAGCTGAGGGTCTGTCAAATATGTTATTTCGTAGTCATGCATACCCCGTATATCAACATCACTTAGGCAACGCTAAGACAGCGTGCCGTGATGACTATTAGTAAAGAGTTAGATTTTTTCTGAGTTAAATTCATGTGTAGTTTTGGCTATAAACGCGTTGCTAGGCACGATTTAGTGATGTTGTATTACGGGGCATATAACTGCTAGATACTATAGCAAATATGTTCAAAAGTCAAAAGGGGTTCGGAAACCTTTAAGCGCCCAGTCAAGTAAGTTTATATCAAGCTACCAGGAAGATGCCTAAACAGAAACCCCCGTAAAAGAAATCAGGGATTTCTCACAGGGCATGTTTAAAGAACATTACGTCGCCATCCTGGACGACGTACTCTTTGCCTTCATCTCGAACTTTGCCGCCAGCGCGAGCAGCGGCGTATGTGCCGGCGGCCA
>CAZUSC010000004.1:0-2940 GCA_964622915.1 uncultured Candidatus Saccharibacteria bacterium
GCTGACTTGCAGACGATTACTCCAGCCGTACATGGTGGCCAAGAAAACAATTCTGCGCAGCAGCCACGACATTGATCCTTGCCACTTTAATTTTTTGTATTCAAATATTCCAAACCAATCGCCGACCGGAATAATGTCCCCTTTGTGTCGGTAGCGGCGCATCAGTAGCGGCTTATTCGCCAGCAAATGGGAAATATTGCTTGCTGCCACCTCGGCCGCTTGGACAGCAGCCTGCGCCAGCGGCGGATAGGCATATTTTTCCTCGGTGGCTACCGAGCAGTCACCTAAGGCAAACACATTGGGATAACCTGGCACTTGCATACTAGGAGTCGTTTTAATAAGTCCACGCTCATCCAATAGATCGGCTGGCAGTAATCGGTTCAAGCCCGACTGGGTACCGGCAGTCCAAAAAACGTTGCTGCTGCTCAATACTTGACCGCTCTTCAGCTTGACGCTAGAGTCTGTAACCTCGGTGGCCACGGTGTTAAGAAGGATTCTTACGCCCAGATTCTCCAAACGCTTCTTAATCGCGCTGGAAGCCCAGGGAGAAAACTGCTGCAGTACTCGCTCCCCCGCATGTACCAGTGTTATTTTCGCCAGGCCCTTTGGCACATCGCCGTAAAAGCGGCGCATTTCATTGGTCACTAAATCGGACAGCTGGCCGGCCAGCTCCACTCCCGATGCACCGCCGCCAACAATAACGAAATGTAAACTATCGGCCATGGCCGCTACGTCATGGCGATCGCGCATTTCGGAAGCATTCTCAAAGGCGCTAATAATTTGATTGCGCATTTTAACTGCATCGGGCAGCCATTTTAGAGGCGTGGCATGCTCGGCCGCCCCGGGCACGCCGAACCAGCCTTGCTCAACCCCTAAGGCAATCACAAGCACGTCATAGTCGTGGATAGCGGTCGTGGTGTGCACGCGGCGCTGTGCCAGATCAATTTTAGTGACGATCGCTTCGTGGAAATCCTTACCGCAGCAAACAATCGTTTCGCGCAGCGGCTGAACAATATGTTCGTGCGAAACAGAGCCGGTGGCGGCCTCGTGCAGCATAGGCGTGAAAGTAAAGTAGTTCGTGCGGTTGATAAGCTCGATGTGCACGTCCTTTTTTTGCGCCGGATGAATAAGTTGGTGCAGCCGGCGATATGTTTCCAAACCGGCAAAGCCTCCGCCCAAAATTAATATCTTCTTCATGGCGCGGAGTATTTGCGTTCGACTTCTACTACTTTGTTTTCAATTTCTTTCAAGCGCGCCTTAAGCTGTACGACCAATTCCAGTCCCCGTTCTAAATGAGGTAGATCTTTTTCCAGGTCGAGTTCGCGGGACTCAAAATCAGCCACTATTTTTTCTAATTCTTGATAGCCTTTCGTGAAATCGAAAGATAACTTCTTTGACTTAGATGTCATGAGCTAATTCTAGCTGGATAACAAGGAGCTGTGAATTGTTGTTAGTCGTGACCGGTAACCTCGGAGTGTAGAACACCTTCATGCAATTGCGTCTTGATGCTCTTCCCACTGGCAATCTGGCCGGCTCGCTTGAGTATTTTGCCGCTCGCATCAGTGGTAATACTGTATCCGCGGGCGAGAGTTTGACCCGGTGAGAGTGCGCGCAGGATTCGTTGCAAGTTGTCGAGCAGCTTAGCCGCTACGGCTGTAGCGTTAGTAAAGCGCGTGCGCAATACATTTTCAATTCGCTCAATATCCTGACGGCTCGCCGTGATCGAGGCCTGCGTGGCCGTGGTTAGGCGGGAGTACAGATTGGCAATGGCGGCAGAAATTTCTGCCCGCGACGGCACCAGTAGCTCGGCGGCATTACTAGGGGTAGAGGCGCGCTGATCGGCTGCTAATTCCGCCAAGGTAACATCGCGTTCATGGCCGATGCCGACGATTGTGGGCACACGTGAGCCCGCGACAGCTCGTACGACCGATTCATCATTGAATGCCTGTAAATCTTCTAAACTTCCCCCGCCGCGCACTAAAACAATGACATCTAGTTCTTGTAGCTGCGTGTTAGCAGTATTTAAGGCCGATATGATTTGCGTAAGAGCGTCATCCCCCTGTACCTGTGTATTAATGAATGAAATAGTAAGTCCTCCCAGCCGGCCAGTCAGCACTTTGATGAAATCATTATAGGCAGCTGCTTGCTTAGATGTAATCAGCGCCACGTGCTGCGGGAAGCGTGGCAGGGCACGTTTGCGCTCGGGTGCAAACAAGCCTTCATGCGCGAGCTTAGCCTGCAGCAACTCAAAAGCTCGCTTAAGTGCTCCTTCACCGGTTGGGCGAACCGTCTCAATAACAAAACTAAAAAATCCTTTATCGCGTATCTTGGGCACGCCAACTGCCCGCACGAGCATGCCGTCTTCCAAGGGCGTTTTCAGTTGCCAAACCGTCATGAAGCACGGCACGACACTTTCTTCGTCTTTAAGCTTAAACGTCACCCACTTATTATGAACAACTTGAAAATCTGATACCTCCCCTTCAACAGTCAACGCGCCGAGCTGTTGCAAAGTTATATTTATAACATCGAGGAGTTGACTGACTGTCAGGGTTTCTGTCATGGTATTAAGGATCGCGTAAGCAAAGAAGAGAAGCAACAACCCTTCTACGCTCCGGCCCTGTCCAGCGCTTGGAAAGGGTTATTGTCTTTTAAATTATTGCCGCCAGTGGCAATTTGTAATAGGAGAATAAAATGAAAAAGACCAGCTATTTTTCAACGTCATGGTCTTTCTCACGAATATACTTTTCTTCTCATTGCATCAGAGAAGAAAAAACAACTACTTAGGCATGTTTGGCATTCCGGAATTGCCCATGCCAGAACAGGCTTTGCAGGTGCTTTTGTGGGAGGCGATCAGATAAACAGTGGCTGCGCCGACTAGCACGTAGATAATTCTGGAGATAGCAGTATCCATGCCACCAAAAATCTGGCCGATGTCCCAAC
>CAZUSC010000005.1:0-16367 GCA_964622915.1 uncultured Candidatus Saccharibacteria bacterium
GATTTGATGATGCTAAGCTGTTGACCTGTCAGCGCGCAGTTGTGATAGTGAGATTGCAGCAATATGTCTAACGGTCAACTACAACAAATGCGGCCACCGGTGACTGTGCCGGCAGCCACCGTGCGCTACGTGGTTAGCGATTGGCCACGCTATTCCCGACGCGTGGCTGATGAGGTTATTAAACGCTATGGCCTGCCCAATGAAGTGACCGATACTATGTTACTATGGCATTCCGTCCGACCTTGGAAGAGGATGGTTGTTCATCGTGAAGGCATCCCCCACAATTTTCCCCGCCCGCATCTTGACTTGCTAGAACAGACGGTAGACTATCGCATGCCAGTTAACAAACATGGCGAGCTAGCAGCTTTTGAAGGAAGTATTATTGTTGATCGCACACGCGGGGAGGTGTCGGTCTGCAGTAACTCCGAAGAGATGAATAAATTAGTACTGAATTTAGCCCACGATATTGTGATGGGGCAGTGTACTGTCGCCGAAGCCAGACAAATATATACCAACGTCGGACAGTCCGCCAGGATTACTTGGCCGGAGCCATATACTCAAGAGCTCAAGTTTGCAACAGGCATGAATCTTTTAGATCGAGAGAGTTTTACCGCTGATCCCGATCAGCGCGCCCGGGCTTCTTAGGCCGTAATTTTTGCTGGTTGCACTGGCTGATTAGTTAGCAGTAGAATGAAAGCAGCTATGTTAGAAGGCACAACCAAACGCTGGGGCATAAATTTTATCGGCGGAGCCTATGCTGTCGCAGTAGCTTTATTGTTTGTGTTGCTGCTGCGAACCATTGCCGTCCAAATAACGCCTCCGCCCCCGCTGCTTAATGAGCCCTATCCTGACACAAGTACACCTGAATTATGCAGTGAGGCCGGGGGGACTTGGATTGAATCAACGCAAAAGGGTAACGTCCGTCAGCCGGTTGCGGTATCAATTATAGAGGATGGTACGTCGCCAGGATATTGCCAGGGTCCACTGGCTTTCGAAAGAGAGCGAGAAATCCAAGCCGATAACAGCCGGCAGACTTCCATGTTTGTCTTTGCCCTTGGTGGCGCTCTGGCGGTGGCAGCCAGTGTACTGATTCAAAATATTAAAGTCCTTCCCGCTGGGTTTATGCTGGGCGGCATATTTTCCTTTTTTGTGGCCGGAACTCAACTTTGGCAACTTGTACCAAGTTTAGGCAAATTGATCACAATTGCCGTACTCTTTGTGTTCCTCCTCGGTGTTGGCTGGTACGTCTTTAGCGACAGCTCCCCGCGAGCCAAAGGCAAATCGAAATAACTTACATTATTAACAGCCAAGGCTCTCACGGCAGGTAGGAGCCTTTTCATTCGTGTTTCTAGATTTGATTTTTTTAGAAAGCCAACGGGAAGCTGGCACAAAGTTGGTGGACTGCTTGGGCAACTCGTCTAATATCGACTGACTTTTGTACTTTACTTTTAAATTCCTCGAATGACAAGTCGCTCCAAGCAGAGATAATTTCCATCACTTCATTAATCCAAGCCGCTATTTGCTCCATTTCTGCTTCCTTCATACCCCTGGTTGTTATCCAGGGTGTTCCCAGACGCAAGGCAGAAGGATCAACGGGTGATCTTGTTTCTTGCGGCATGGTATTGAAATTACCCACAATGCCAGCCGCGTCTAAAGCATGGGCAAATTTTTTACCGAGAATTGGCTTGTTGCTTAAGTTGATAAGGATTAAATGTTTATCAACACCGCCGGAAACAATATCAAAGTCATATTTTGTTAGTGCGCGCGCCAGATGTTTAGCATTGACCACTACTTGTTGAGCGTATTCTTTAAATTCGGGCTGTAATACTTCTCCCAGACCAACGCAAATACCCGCGATGTTGTGGTTATGTGGTCCGCCCTGCAACCCGGGCAGAATAGCTTTGTTAATTTTCTTAATAAGATCATTGCTAGCGAGTATTATAGCTCCGCGGCCAGATCTTAAAGTTTTATGAGTGGTCATAGTTACGACGTCAGCAATATTCACTGGGGAAGGTATTACCCCGGCGGCGATCAAGCCAGCCTCATGAGCAATATCGGCCATATACAGCGCTCCCACTTGCTGGGCGATATCCTTAATTCTTTGATGGTCTATCAATCTTGTGTACGCCGTGCCGCCCGTAATGAGTAATTTCGGTTTATGCTTTTTAGCTATCTTGTATATTTCGTCGTAATCAAAGAGTTGGTTTTTGGGCGAAGTTTTATACTGAATGGTATTAAATAGTTTGGCGGTAATGTTAACTTTACGACTGCCTCCAAAATATGTGAGTTGATTAGGGTCCTCAATTTTTTTAGGCTCGTAGGACCAACCGTGTGACAGGTGACCGCCATCAGGGAGATACATGGCCATCATGGTGTCCCCAGGATTCAGGATGGATAAGTACACTGCCAAATTGGCATTACTGCCGGATAACGCTTGAACATTCGCTGTCCAATTGTCCGGCACGCGGAAGGCCTGGCGAGCACGCTCGATTGTTAAAGCCTCTAATTCGTCAATTACTTGGCAGCCTTCATAATATCTTTTGCCAATATTACCTTCAGCATATTTGTGCATGAAAATTGACCCAACCGCTTCCCGCACAGCCGGGGAAAAGAAATTTTCCGAAGGGACCATAGAAAGTTTATTTTGCTGGCGCTGCCTTTCTCGTGCCAAAATTGCAAACACAGTAGGATCAGCCTTCTTTAGGTCGTTGGTTTTTCGCGCCTCTTTTGTTCTGGTCCTGAACACAGTTTTAGTTGACATGCTTTTTGTATGTTACGAATGAAAAATTATCATAGTGGGTAGCGAGAGCCGGCGTCCATTGTTGGCGCGTAACGCGGGGGAAGAAAGCGTCGCCTTCATATTCCTGATGAATGTGGGAAATATATAATTGATCAGCCAAAGGCAGAAATTGTTGGTAGACAAGCTCTCCGCCGGCGACCATTATTTCCTGCCCGAACTTTGCCGCCTCGCGCAGAGCGGCGGCGATCGAGGAAACAAAATGAATGGTATCACTGCCGGCAGTAAGCTGATGGCTTAAAACAAACAAGCGGCGACCTTCCAATATATTGGGAAGAGATTCGAAGGTGCGCCGTCCAATTATTACTGGTTTGCCGGCAGTGATCGTACGAAACAATTGGAGCTCGCGCGGCAGATGCCAAGGCAGCAAATTATTTTTGCCAATCACACCATTCTTGGCCACGGCAGCGATAATTGAAATACTCATTTTATGCTTTTACTTTCGCTAGTTCCTTCAACTTCTGTTGGATTTTTTCTTCCTGCCCGCGGCGAGCAAAGTCATACTGGCCCATGTTAACACGCATAAACTTGGCAATGGTTGGATATACTTTAGCTAACAGCTTGAATTTTTCCTGCTCGATGTAGCGGTAATCCGGGTGGCCTTCGGGAATGGTGCGCAGTTCCATTTCCCAAAAACATGAACGTAAATTTGTCCACTGCTGAAAACGAATACGATGAGCGCGAGTAACCGCGTATTGCGCCACATGAGAATCTTGAGCAGCAATTTTATCAAAAACTTTTTCCGCGCCGGCTACCGCCGATCGATATTCTTTACCGAGGCCGGCAGCTACTATCTCCGGCGGTACATCATAGCCGTGGGCGGTGGTAAACATTTGTCGCTGCTGGGTTAACATACGATGGCGATGTAAATCGGTCCATGACCCGATATTCATAGTAATTTCATACCGAACATAGGCATTTTCAAAAGCCCGGCCAACTTTTTGCCAGCGCTGGGTGCGACCAGCTAAGTACGAATTGAGGGCGGCTTCTTTAGTCTTGTTATTCATGTTGCGCACGGCAGCGAGGGTGGCATCCCATGACGCCTGGTTATCTTCCGCCGCGTAAAGCATGCCGGCAATAACCTTGGCTTCTCCGGCGGGATCGTACTCTACCAAAGCAACAGTCGGCCCATCGGCGGCTTTGCTATTTTTTTGTCGAGACACCGCTTTTAAATATGGCTTCATTCGTTCACCGCGTCGCGCCAGATATTGCTGGTAAGCGGTAGTGGCGGCTTGGTGAGTCTCGTCTTTTACCCGCCTTAAGAAAGAAGGCGTGATCTTCGCTAATTCTTCATAAACGCGTTCCGCGGCCCAGCGAATTTCTCCTAGCCGATGTCCGAGGGAGCGGCTCACTAGGTATTCAAAGGCCTGGCCGTTGCCGAAGAAGGCGACTTGTGACAGGGTAGCTACCGGCAATAATCCCCGGAGAGTATCAAAGGCCTTCTTTTCGACCACCAGCGGCGATTCAGCGGGAAACTTGGCTAATAACCATTTCTGCAGGCGCGGGCGCAGGGCAAGCCAGGTGTCAAAAAGATTATTCATGGCTGCCTCGAAGTCTTTTTTAAGCCCCAGCGCTTTAAGGGTGGGATCTGTATAATACCGAAACTTGCCATTGATTTTTGTAGAATAATCAACATAGCGCGTTGATTTTTCTATCGGTGCCAGGCCAATTCTTTGGTCCTCCAGATGTTTTATGCCCAGCATTGACAAGGAGCTAAATACTATATGCATGCCGGCCATTTGGGCGATAGAATCATCACCATACTGCGCCAGCCACTTGTTATAGAAGGAGCGGGCTTTGGGATTGGAAAATATTTTTTCGATAGGGTGATCGTGCAAAAAATCAATGAAAGCCTGCAATTCCTCTCCGTATTCACTATCTTTAGCAATGAAGGGCTCGATGTATTCGTTTAAGAACGTGAGGCGCAAATCATCGGCTGCTCGACTGGTCCGGGAGCATAAGGCGCCGATTACTTCCGGGGAGAAGATAAGCGGTACATAGACCGACTGCTCTAAATTGGTAAAAAAAGGCGCTAGTTTATATTGTTGAGCCCGCGAATACTGATCGGCGGTAAAAGGCGGAGCAAAGTCATTTAAGGTAGGGGGGGTAGGCATAGGGTGGCAAGAAAGTTCTTATCATGTTTTCATATACTAATCTTCTTGTAAAATGATTTGTTATGCCCCGTAATACAACATCGCCATTATTCGCCTCGTTAGGCAACGCGCCTATCCTGGTACAGCCGAGCCTTTATATTGAAATTAAGCTAGTTTTTAACCTTAAGTCATGGCGGCGAATAACCAGCGTTGCCGGGCGATGTTGATATACGGGGTATGTTGGCTCAAGAGCTGGAATACATTTATAAGTTAAGCCGCCTGGGTACTAATCCAGGCCTCGAGGTAATGGAGCGGTTAATGGTGCAGCTAGGCAACCCCGAGCGGGGCGGTAGGTATGTCCATATAACTGGCACTAACGGGAAAGGTAGTGTGGCCAGTATGATCGATTCCGTCATGCGGGCAGCCGGGTATAAAGTCGGTCTATATACCAGCCCTCATTTATATGAATTTAATGAGCGTATCCGCATTAATGGTGCTGCTATTCCCGAAGAGGATTTATTGCGCTTAATCCAGCAAGTAAGGCAGGCGGCTGATCAGGCCGGGCTTACTCCTACTTTTTTTGAATTTACCACCGCGCTTACCTTTTTATATTTTGCGACCAAGGCTATCGATTTAGCGGTGATCGAGGTAGGCCTGGGCGGTAGGTGGGACGCTACTAATGTTATTACGCCGCTAGTATCTGTCATTACCAATGTCGGCCTGGATCATATGGAGTTGCTTGGTCCAACTAAAGTAAAAATAGCCGGCGAGAAGGCCGGGATTATTAAAGAGAAAGTTCCCACCGTCCTGGGCCGTATGGAAAGGGAGGTCCTCGATGTTTTTAAAAAAGTTTGTCGGCAAAAAAATTCCCGTCTAACTATGGCCGAGCAAGTAGTAGCAGCGGATGTTCTCGACTCTTCACTGGATGGTCAGAGAGTTGAGTTAAAAGGAGTGTTGGCAGGGATAGTAGATTTGCCGCTGTTGGGGCGGCACCAGGTAGACAATTTATCAGTAGCCGTCGCCGCGATTGACCGCCTGGCGCACGCTGGATACCTGGTAGATTTCAACCAGTTGGCGGCGGGAATCCGACGGACGACTTGGGAAGGACGCTTGGATATTGTTTCCCGCCAGCCGCTCATCATAGTTGACGGCGCACACAATGCTGATGGCCTGCAAGCCTTAGCTGATTTCTTGTCCAGCCTGCCCGCTACCCGGGGGGCGGATATGAGGTATGATGTTCTCGTGCTAGGAGTAAAAAGAGGGCGAGACCTAACGGATATCGCCACCAAAATTTTGCCGCTTTTTAAGCAGGTAATTGTCACAGAAGGAGCGTATCAACCCGAACGGGCAGCGGTGTTAGCTGAAAAGCTGAATGGTTGGCATAAGAGTATTCAGGCGGTGAGGCGTCCGGGCGCGGCGGTAGCTGCCGCCAAAAAACTTTTGCCTCCTCATGGAGTAATGGTTGTTACCGGCTCGCTTTACATGATTGCTGATGCGCTGGCGGCGCTTAATCGCCAAAAAATAAAAACGATATGACGGCCAGGCAAATTTTATGGCAGATTGGGGCGGTGGGAGCTTTGATCGCTCTAATTCTAGCCGCCATCCGATATTTACCTCTGTCTGCCAGTCCAGAACGAATAGTTCCCAGCGATTTGGCAGTCTCGCAACTGGAACTGGAAGCTGGGGATAGCCTGACACAGAGAGCCATTGCTCCAGCCGGTCGCTACGGCGGCGTGATTCTTTTTTCTCCGGCCGGCAAATTAGCCGGACAGCATATTAGAGTTACCATCACGAATAAGGATAGGCAGTGGGAAGTAGCTGGCAGCTACCTACAGACTGATTATGCGGTTGCCCGCGATCTTCTGCAGCTGCGTATTGCCACCCCGGATTTTTATTTGCAGCAGGCTGAACAACTATATATTCAGATTAGTTTTGTCAGTGGTTCGCCCCTCTCGCTTTTGGTTTCCAGTGGCGAAGAGGATATTTACGCTACGGGGGAACTAGTTATTAACAATGAGATGACCCAACAAGACCTGCCATTGTCATTGGTCAGACAGGATTATTTATCCAGGAGTGCGCGGCAGGGGGTGTTAGCCGGTATTATTTTTATGCTGGGAGCAGCGGTCATCAGCGCATTGCCGACCGCCAAACAGCGCTGGGCCGCGGCGATCCTGCTCATAATTATAATTACGCCAGTAGCGCTGGCCGGCTATTGGTTTTCACCGGACGTGCTAGGTATTTCTGATTGGGATTACTATTTCTCGCTCCATCATGCTTATCGAGAAACAATTGTAAAGTATCACCAATTTCCTTTATGGAATCCGTACACCTGCGGCGGCACGGCTGCTTTAGGCGATCCCGAGTTCCCAGTATTAACACCGACTTTTCTGCTGGAGCTGATTTTTGGAATTCCAGTCGGACTGCGTCTGGCCATTTATTTATCGACAATAGTGGGGGCGATGGGCCTTTTGGCTTTAGGTAAAAGATTGGGTCTATCGCCTCTGCCTGCTTTATTAGTGGCCCTAGCGGGCGCTTTCGGCACCGTTAACTTGCTGGAAATTACGGAGGGACACGTAAATGTATTGGCCGCGATGTGGATACCTTGGATTTTCTGGTCCTGGCTGGGAGTCTATCGTGGTCGGACGCGGCCGATTGTCTGCGGCGCATTTTTGGCAATTACTTTTTTACAAGGCGGCATATATCTGCTGATGTATACCGCCCTGGCTTTTTTGGTTCTACCTTGGCTAGTAGGCCGTCCAAAGCAGGCGATACTGACAACGGTACGAGCAGGATTGTGGGCCCTGGGACTGGCGGCCGTAAAAATTGTTCCGGTCTTATTGTGGTTGAAACAGTTTCCGGACGAAGCATACGCTGGCTCCGCCTATACTTTGCCGTGGCTGGGAGAAATTCTTTTTGGCCGGTATCTCCATGGCCGATATGTTATTTTTCAGCAAAACAGCGGCTGGCATGAATATGGCGCCTATGTCGGGTACTTTGTTTTGGGACTTGCTCTACTGGGATTAACTTACCGCAAAAACAAGCGGTTAGTGAGAAGTTTAATGATTGCCGTCCTGTTGACTATCCTTGTATCATCGGCCGGACCTTTCTTGAAGCCGCTTTTTGACAAGTTATGGTTTTTCCCCCGCTCGAATATCTCTCGTCTAATATTATTTACCGTCATCCCACTATCGGTATTGGCGGGCTTGGGGTTAGAGGAAATCCGGCGTCGCTTACCGGGCGGGAAAATATTCGCGGTGCTGCTTATAGGCTTTGTTGCTATTGATATCTTTAGCCTATCCTATCCTTTATCTGAACAGGCATTTACATTACCAGAGGTGTATCCAGCCGTTGAACCCCCACCCCCACCAATTGCTTTTACAACGGACCGATACGACCCACGCGGCAACGATGAGCGCACGACGCGCTCTTACGCAGCGGCCAAGCAGGGCTGGGGCACTCTAACTTATTGTTCCGTGTTGGGCCCGGATCCCCTAGTGCGAACCATTTACGATGAGGGAAATACCGGCATTATTCAGACAGATGACCCCAATATGCGAGTGGAGAATCTCCAGTGGTCTCCCAATTATGTAGAGGCACGAATCACGGCTTCACAACCTGCTCGTATTAGCCTTAATAACAACTACGCTAAAGGATGGCAGGTAAATGGTGAACCCGCCCAGATTATTGACGGACGCATTGGAACGAAACTGGACGCCGGTACCTACCAATTGACTTGGCAATACCGACCGCCGGGATTGGTGGCGGGCGTGTTAATGACACTAGTGACAATTGCTTTGGCACTAGGCCTCAAATATCGGCGTCGATTACGTGGCCGGTAAATTATTCAAATAAGATAGGGCACCATAAAGCCCACCCTCCTCGCCGAGGGTGGCTAGTTCAATTGAGGGCAATTCAGGAAAGATCGTAGCCACCTCTTTGAATTTTTGTCGGACAGTATTAAGATCAATACTTTTCATAACCGACCCGCCCAAGACAATAATATCTGGTGACCAAAGTACTAAAATATTGTTTAAGCCTATGGCTAAATAATTGGCAACGTCTAACCAGATCGCCGGGTCGGATATCTGCGCGGGCGATTTCTGATATTTTTTCTGTAAGGCCGCTCCGCCAATTAGAGCTTCCAGATGACCCGCCCCGCCGCAGGCGCAGGGGGGACCATCGCTTATTATTATCTGATGGCCTGGCTCAAAACCCCAGGCGTGCGGCGCAATTTTGCCGCCGATTATTTGGGCGCCGCCGATGCCGGTGCTCACGGTTACATAAGCGACAATATTTTTATTCCGGGCAACACCGCCGGTCGCCTCTCCCAAACCAATCATGGCCGTGTCATTCTCTAAATACACGGGAGCCGACCAGGCCTTGGCCAGCTCGCTTTTAAGCGGTTGATTATTCCAGCCGGCTAAGTTGGGTGCATTGACTATAGCCGTCCTATTATTATTTAAAGGCCCGGCAATACCTCCCGCCGCTGCCTGCAGCTGCCTACCCTTAGTTAACTTGTGTCCGGCAGCCGCCAGCTGCGCAATCGCTTCCGCAAAGTTTGCTGGGGTCGGAAGAATAGTGACACCGGCTAATGCCTGGCCATCGGCCGAGTATCCAATGCGAGTATTGGTCGCCCCAATATCAAAAAGCAGGAACATACCTACAAGAGTAAAGGCAAAAGTCAAAATGCCAAAGGCAAGGCTTAGACCCTAGAACGAACTATGTGCTATTTGGCGCTTTTTAACTTATAATTTCAATTATGATTATTGATTGGCTGACTAATCCGACTGTTTTTGCTATCTTAGCCATTTGGAGTGTGGCCTGGAAGGCTGTGTCGTTATGGCGTTCGGCTCGTCGCGGGCAACGCTTGTGGTTTGGTATTTTATTAGTTATCAATACGTTAGGTATTCTTGACATGGTTTATATATTCCTGGTGGCCAGGGATAAAAAATCTCCGGCCGCGGCCGCCGCCAGCGAGCGCCTGCAATCTTTAAACGCCGAGCGCGCCGCCGAGAAAATTGCTGCCGAAGAGCGGATCATGTCTTTGTTCTCCGGGCAAGCCAAAATTACCAATAATGATGTGGAAAAAGAACTGGGTGTTGCTGATGCGACCGCTGAACGTTACTTGGCCGAGTTAGAAAAAGACGGTAAAATTGTGCAAAATGGCGAAGCAGGGCGCGGAGTTTTTTATACTAAATCTTCGACGAATTAAATGGATATGAGTGTCAAAAGAATATCTAATTTTTCAATATCATTATGCCGAATGTAACTATTTATACCACTAACACCTGTGGCTGGTGCCAGGCGGCTAAGGATTTATTTGTCCGTCATAATGTGCAGTACCAAGAAAAAAACGTGGCCAGTGACTTAACCGCCCGCCAAGAAATGGTTTCTAAATCTAATCAGCTGGGTGTGCCAGTGATCGACGTTGACGGCCAAATCATAGTTGGTTATAACGAAGAGCGCTTGACCCAGTTATTGAGCGCGGCCTGAATAAGAGTAGCAAGTAGCTAAGTATCAGGTAGAAAGTATCGGGCGCGGTTTCGAATACTTAATACTTGATACTTACTACTTTCTACTAAAATAATACTTGATACTTGATACATTCTACTGCCGGGGGACGGGGCACGCCTTACAGCTTAGTAGTGGTCGAGGGAAAAAACACCGTTTCTATCAATGGCGCCCAACAGTTTGAGCAAGTAAAAGCTACTATTGACTCATTGCTATAAGTAAGAAGAAAAAAGGCTCATTCCGGCGCCAGAGCCGTTTAAAGCGGCATTTTTTTGAAAATAGGATCAGGGATAGCTTTGATAACCAGCATGAGGTAACGCCAAAACCAGGGCAGATAAACAGTATTCTTTTTTTGCTTGATAGCTTTGATGATGCCGCGGCCGATTACTTCTGGCTTAACCCATAATAATCCTTTCTGGAAACTGGCCGTCATAGGCGTATCAACAAACCCTGGTTTGATTGTTAAGACATGAACGCCGCGCGCCGCTAAGCGATTGCGCAGTCCCTGGAGAAAAATTGTCAGACCCCCTTTAGCGCTGCCATAAATATAGTTGCTTTGCCGTCCACGATCGCCGGCCACCGAAGATATGACGGCAATTAATCCGTGGCCTTGTTCTAGCAGATTATTAGCAATTTCCGTTAGCAGTGATACAACACTGATGAAATTTATTTGTAACTCTTTTAGGGCGACGGTAAATTCTTTTTCTCCTTGTTGCTGATTGCCAAGAGTGCCATAGGAGATTAAGACAATATCGATTGTACCCAGCGCTTGGCGAGCCTTTCGGAGAATGTCTTGGTGTTGGTCGGTCAGTGTTAAGTCGGCGGCAATAGTGGCGGCGATGGTTGCTCCTCTGGTCCGTAAATCATCAGCCACAATTTGCAGCTTGCTCCCTTCTTTATCAATTAAGACAAGGTTAGCCCGCTCGCGAGCTAGCCGGCGTCCGGTTGCCTGGGCAATAGCCGAGCCGGCGCCAAAAATAATTACATTTTTCATAGTAGTCATTATGATCCTTTTGCCACCCGGCGCCAGAAGCTGGAGGAAAAGTGGGGATCGATATACTCGGAAAACGTTTGCCACTCGGGGAAAAATGCTTGGAATGTGTCGGGAGACAGGTGGGCATCTTTAGCGGGGTTGACGCGGCCGCCGTGCTCGCATGTGATTCTATCCAGCTGCAATAGCAGCTGATCTAACCTCCTGCCGACGTTTGGAAAGTCGAGCAGAAGATTAATGCCTGGCCGCGGAAAGGATAAGATGCCGGGGGACGGAATATTGCCAAAAATCTTAAGCACAGTGAGAGGCGAGGCCAGTCCGGTTTGATGAATGGCTGACAGCATCTCTCTGATTACCGGCAGGCCTTCTGGGCGGGGAACTATGCACTGATAAGACTGAAACCCTCGCCGGCCGTATAAGCGGTTCCAATACTGGACCAGATCGAGCGGGTAAAAAAACGCATTGTAACCAGTAAGCGCCTTGGCTTTTATTGGTCGATGATAGTACATCCGGTTGAACAGTTTAATGACTGGTATACTTATTAGGTTATTGGGGGCATTGAAAGGCACAGTGATAAGAGGATCGTGATAGAAGTCCTGGCTTGTGGGATGCTTATCGGTTTTGGCGTGATTGCCACGCATAAAAAGTCCGCGGCCAATTTGGCGCTGCGCTACGCTAGTGTCAAGCCAGGCAACAGTATATTCATACTGGTGGTCGGATTGTTCTGATAAGTGAATGAAGTCGCTGAGCGATCCTAGCCTAATAGTTTCAGTCTGCAAGAAAGGTCCGTCTATCGCTTTGAGTTGAATTTCGGCCCAAGTAATCAATCCGGTTAAGCCCAACCCGCCAATCGTGGCTCGGAATAGATTAGTATTTTCAGACGGCGAGCAGATAGTCCGCGAGCCATCCGATCGCAACAATTCAAACTTACGAACATGACAACCAAACGTACCAGCCCGATGATGATTTTTGCCGTGAACGTCGTTGGCGATCGCGCCGCCGATCGAAACAAACTTTGTTCCCGGCGTCACCGACAAAAACCAGCCTTGCGGCACAACCAGTTGTAAAATTTCCGCCAGTGTTACTCCGCTCTCGCAGCGCAGAACTCCGTTGTTTGCAGCAAAATCAATAAAGTGGTTTAAGGCGGCGGTACTAACAATAACTCCCTGGTCATTCAGGCAGACATCCCCATAGCTCCGTCCCTGGCCGTAGGGCAACAAGGAGGAATCAGACGGCAAGCGATCGTTACGCCAGCGAAGAGGCTTGACTATTTGCTCAACAACCGGATACTGTCCCCAAGATTGATACATATAATGGCTTAGGCAGCCAACCAGACTATGACCACCAGGGCAACCGCCGTCAAGTAACTCCAACCATCACCGGCAGCGAACAGGATGGGGTCTTCATGCAGCTGGCCACCCCGCGTCAGATACCAGACCCGAGATATCCAGGTGAAACAAAGCGGCAGTAGCCACCACAATACTTGTGGCTGGCTATAGAGCGGCAGGGAGGCGGCGCTAAAAACATAAAGTCCCAGTACCGCAATAGAGCCGTAGCCGCTACTTAGGCCTAGAAGAGTGACCGCTCCGGCATCGTGGTTGGTATAAGCACGCCCCGCCGCCCGCTGCTTAAGCGCGGTTGGCAGCCCCGTTAACTCTGAACCTCTTTTGGCCAGAGCTAGGCTTAAAAAAAATAAGGCCGCAAAGGCAAAAAGCCAGCCGGAGACATCAATTGCTGCCGCGGCACTGCCAGCCATAATTCGCAGCACATAAAAGCCTGCCAAAACGACAACATCCAGCCAAAGGATTTTTTTTAGCCGAAAAGAGTAGACCAAATTGATCAGCAGGTACAGTAAAACGATATAAAGAAAATTGGCCGGCAGCCATAGTGACAGGCCAAGCCCCAAAGCCAGTAATACCACAAAACTAATCGCCGCTAGATCAAGCGAAAATATCCCGCGCGCCAGCGGCCGTCTGTTTTTTAATGGATGAGCACGGTCAGCCTCCAAATCTAACAGGTCATTGAGTAGGTAGACCGCCGAGGCAATGAAACTGAAGGCAATAAAGGCAAGACCAGTTTTCGCCAGTATATTGATATCGGTAACTTTGTGGCCGGCAAACAAGGGGACAAAAAGCAACAAGTTTTTCACCCACTGATGAACGCGAATCGCCCGCAAAAATATTTTGAGGAAGTGTTGTTCTTGGTAACGCGGCAGAATTTTAATCACTTTAGAGATTTTTTTGGCATGGGCAGTTAGGGAAGCGGAAGCGTTGGCCACGATCGCCCCTTGGGCAACGGCCCAAACGGGCAAATCGGCAGGCGAGTTACCGACGTAATCAAAACCGTTTTTCCCAAACTCGGCTATCAGCCGCTCGGCTTTACCTGGGCCGGCTGTATTATGGCGGCCATCACTACCGATAACTAAATCAAAAATTCCTAAATGATTGGCAATCGCTTGGGCTATTTGTTTATCGCTGCCGGTAGCTAGGCAAAGCCGCCGCCCATTATTTTTTTCTTGTTTGAGCCAAGCTAAGAGTTCTTGGTTGTAGGGCAGCAACGCGGGTTCAAGGCTGGCGCGGTCACTGACTTGTCGTTTAAAGTAAGCTTTGCCTTTTAGCAGCCAGACTAAGCCTTGGAATACCACAGTTGGCTGTCTCTTGAGGAGTTTTAAAAAAGCTTCGAGGAGTGTGTCTGTAAAAACAAGTGTGCCATCTAGATCGACGCAGAGGGGTGTTCCTTTCATATCTTCCGATAGTAACAGAAGCAGATGGGAATTTTGAAGAGATTTGTTAAGATGTAGTTATGTCAATTTTGCTTCGGGAATGGCTGGCCACTCCTGTACTAGAGAACTCCGTGCGGCAATATCTATTGGCCTTAAGCACCTTTTTTCTGGTGTGGCTCGCCCTGAAATTAGTGCAAAAAATATTTATTCAAAGACTGGATCGTTTGTCCTCTCGCACTTTCAACAGATGGGATGATGCAATTGTTAATCTAGTCAAGACAATTAAACCGCAGTTTTATTGGTTTATAGCTTTTTATTTGGCGCTCCAGGTCTTTAACCCAGCCGGTGTGGTAGACCGCGTATTGGATGTTGTTTTAATTGCGTGGGTAGTCTACCAGATAATTGCCGCGCTAAAGATAATCATTGACTACTTAATCAAAGTCAAGTTTGTAAAGCAAGACGACCGGGCCAGCGAGGTCGTCTCTAGTATCTTGAGCGGCCTGGCTACCATAGCACTCTGGGTGCTGGGTATCTTGTTCGTTTTGTCTAATGTGGGATTAAATGTAAATTCGCTGATCGCCGGGCTGGGCATCACGGGTCTGGCAGTGGCTTTGGCGGCGCAAAACATTTTAGGAGACTTGTTTAGTTCCTTAGCCATCTACTTTGATCGTCCGTTCGCGCCCGGAGAGTTTATTGAAGTAGGCGATGATAAAGGCACGGTCCTGAAAGTGGGTATTAAGACTACTCGACTGCGTGCTTTGTCCGGAGAGGAAATTGTAATTTCCAACCGCGATATCACAGCTGCGCGCATAAAAAATCACGGGCGGATGAGCGAGCGGCGGGTGGAAGTACGTTTGTCCATCAGTCGCGATACGGACAGCAAAATTATTGAGGCGATACCGCCGGCTTTTGAGAAAATAGTAAATGCCATCCAGCCGGCCCGATTTAAACGCGCCCACTTGGCAGAAATGAATGAAAAAGCTTTAGTATTTGACCTGGTTTACTTTGTAAAAAGCAATGAATATTCGGTGTACGCCGATGTTCACCATCAAATATTGCTGGCCGTGAATCGTTATTTTGCAGAGCAAGGCATAAAGTTCGCTTAGGCCGCTTTCGCCATGATCGAGTTTCTTCCCACCCGCGAGGTAGCAGTCATCATTGGGAGTTGGCCGGTACGTTGGTACGGTATCTTGTACGTAGCGGCATTTTGGCTGGCTTGGTGGTTGAGCCCGCGTCTGCAAAAATATCGGGCGCTATCGTTAACCCGCGATCAGTGGACCTACTTGCTTGCCTGGGCCGCCGCCGGGGTGCTCATCGGCGGCCGCTTGGGATATGTATTGTTTTATGAACCTGTTTTTTACTGGCAACATCCTTTAGATACTTTCTGGTTAGGACAGGGTGGCATGTCGTCGCACGGTGGATTTATTGGCGTGGGTCTAGCCCTGTGGTGGGTCAGCCGACGGCTGTCAGTAAATATTTGGTCGTTGTTAGATGTGGCGGCTGTGCCGGCGGCGCTCGGGCTGGCGCTGGGGCGCGTCGGGAACTTCATCAATCAGGAGCTTTATACCAATCACTGGTATCCGATTGGTAAAGATTTGTTGCTGGCAGCGGTTTGTTTGGTTCTTCTTAAGCGAACCCAGCGGCCAGGCATCGTAATAGCAATATTTTTGATCCTTTATTCAATCCTACGCTGGATTACAGAATATTGGCGGGAGCCAATAGACGTTTGGGCAGGCGGCCTTACGCCTGGGCAGATTCTGACCATTCCTCTTTTTTTGGCAGGTGTTTTCTTGTTGGTCAAAACTCAAAAGTTAAAAGGCCAAAAACAAAACTGAAACTAAAAAATTCAAAACTATCAGTTGCCGAACAGTTTTGAGCTTTGAATTGTATTTTTGACTTTTTTTTGAATTACACTACTAATTACTCGTTACTCGTTACTGATTACTGGTTACTAGTTACTATTTCTTAATTTCTCTGTGCCCCAGCCTACGCATAAAGCCTCCTCCTTCGCTAAAGCTACGGCGGACAAGTCGGCGGGCACAGCAATTTCCAGTTATACGAGATAGCAAGTTGCTATCAGCGACTCAACGCGAGCGCGCCAACACATTTATTAAAAATAACGCGCAGGCATGGGCAATCGGTGAAGCCAGCGTGGAGGAAATATCTCGGCTGAATATTAGGAAAGCTTCCCATTTAGCCATGCAGCGAGCGATTGATAAATTAAACATTGCCCCAGAACTATTGCTCATTGAT
>CAZUSC010000006.1:0-11655 GCA_964622915.1 uncultured Candidatus Saccharibacteria bacterium
GAACCTTATTGGTTTCCACGTGGGTGTGGAGTTTTTGCAAGTCGCCAGTCTCGTAAGGAAATACTTTCGTCTGACCACAGACCTTTATGTCGGCATTCACATGATGATGCCCGGTAAAATAACATTTCTGCTGTTCGGGCGGAGCGTTTTCCGGCTGGCAAAAGGTTATACCTTTATCAGATTTTATACCCGACTCTCCCGTAAAATGGGTGGCGAGGTAGGAAACAAAAATGATGACTGTCGCCAATACAAACAGCAAAATGATGATATTGGTTCGTGTCTCTTTTTTGGCGATAGCGGAACTCATTCTTTTTTCCCAAGAACGAAATAAACAGCCCAAAGAACTGTGGCGAAGTTAAGGTAGGCCGCGGTTTCCACGATGACGAGAGTCCAGCTCACTTGTAGGCCAACAAGCGGGACTGCGAGCAAGACAAGCACTACCAACAGCAGTGACCACATTACTGCCGTCAAGTAAATCCTTCGCACCTGAAATTTCTCGATCATTACAACAAAGAGAAACCCCCAGAACATGTTTACCACAGTGTGGAGCATCCAGCCGAATATATTGATCTGGGGCATAAACGGCATCGCCAACTGCATCAGGCGCATAAACAGCGTTACCGGCACTAGCATCATTACGGCAATAAAAGGAATACTACCCAAGAACCCGGCTATTACTCCTGAAATTTCGGGCTCAATTCTTTTTTCACTTTGCGTTGAAATTGGACTGTTAATCATAAAATATATTGGTTTGATTATTAATTTTTTGGACCATATTTATCTGCATTGAATACAGGCTCTTTTGCAAAACTTATTTACATGTTTATCGACCAATTTCAAAATAGGCCCAATGGTTTCTTTATTGAGATAGTAAATTCTCTCCGTGCTATTCGTTTTTACTTTTACGAATCCACAGGTCTCAAGCCGGCGCAGATGATGGGAAATAAGGCTTTGTTCGTAGTCGAGCTTTTCTGAAATATCAGTGACTCTATACGGTCCCTTATGAAGGAGATGAATAATATCCCAGCGCGCTTGATTGCCGAGCGTCTCGAAGAAAAATTTATGGGGTTTGTTTAAGTCAGTACGCTTCATAATATGAATTCTGATTCATATTTGTTTTCGATGCAACCCTCATTTTATCCACAGGGAGTTCTTTTGTAGCCCGCGCACGGGTGGAGTGGGGCAAGGGCGACAGTAAAAATAATTAGCCTGTCCCGCCCCGAAAAATTCCGCCGTGCGTAGCATTAGCGGAGGCGGAAAGCGCGGCATAGGGTAAGAAGCGGCTCTCCTTGCGGTCAGCAAGGAAACAAAGCCGCAAAGTTTCTACCTTACTTGAAAAAAATTTGCGGGCGTCCCTTAAATGAGTTACAAAAACTTTTGCGGGCTTTGTGCCCCGCCTTTCGGCTGGGCAGAGCAGTCAATCCCGACAAAAGTAGTTTTGGTGCGTCCAGAGGGACTCGAACCCCCAACCGTTGGCTTAAAAGGCCACTGCTCTACCATTGAGCTATGGACGCCGATACTTCGCTCTGTCCCTCTGACAGAGCTTCGCACGGCAAGCAAGGTAATAATGATAGTTTGCCTGCCCCGCGAAGCCCGAGCAAAGAGCGAGGGCGAAGTGGGGAGCTATGGACTCCTATTGACAAGCGAGAATAGGTTTCTCACTTGCATGATTGGTATATGGTATAATATAACCAGTATTTTTCCACAAGTTTAATTATTTAAAGTAAACAAAGAAAATCTTTATGAAGATCAGCAAACTACTACTTGGGGGAGGAGTTGTCAGTTTGGTTGCCGTTCTCGCCTTGGTAGCAATAGGCTCGACCGCCGCCAGCACAACCTATGAATTCATAGCGCGCGGCATAGTGATGACCGGCGGCAGTGATCTAAACATTTATTTCACGCACACTTCTCCCCTCGCGGAGAGCGACCTGGCTGGTAATCGTAAAGACATTAGCGTCAGTACGGCCAAGATTTACCAATGGACCCGCGATGCCAAGGGTAAGTTATATAAGAAGCCGGTCAAGACAAGCAGTCTGAAGCCTGGTCAAGAAGTGGTGGTCAAAGGCAGTAAAAGGTCTAACGAAACGTTTGCCGCTAACTGGGTAGTGATCAATGACAAGAGTTTCACTATTAACGGCAAGCTAACCGCCAGAAAGTTAGATACCGGCAGCAAAGATACCGGATCGATAACAGTGCAAGTAGTAAACTCTACTTATAAGAGCGCCGCGTTAGTCGGTAAGGATGTTGAGATGCGCATCGATGGTGCTACTCAAATCAGCGCCTTGGGTAAAACCAAGCAGCTGGATGAAGTGACAGCGGCTAATCAATCAGTCCGGGTTAAAGGATTGGTTGTGGACAATAGTCAGTTCGCCGTTAGCACTCTAAACGAACTGTAGTATTTCACTCTGCCTAAAAAACCCCGCCAGCTGGCGGGGATTTTTGGATCAAGAAAATAGTCCGCGCTTGGCTTTCCTGTATTCTTCCAGCAGTTTGCGCTGGATCTTAGAAACTTTTTTGGGAATTTCCACTTCAATCCTGATTATTTGGTCGCCGCGGCTGCTATTAGCAGTCACAAATCCTGCTCCTGTTAGCCGGATTAAGGCGCCCGGCTGCATACCAGGCGGTACCGTCAACTCTTTGGATCCGCTCAATGTTTCTATATTCACCTTTGTACCCAAGATAGCTTCCACGAAGGAAACTTTAACAGAGGACAGTACGTGATTGCCTTCGCGGGTAAGTCCTGGTTGCGGACGAACATGCACTGTTACATATAAATCGCCCGCCAAGCCGCCGCGCGGCGCGGCTTGGCCTTTACCAGACAAGCGAATCAACTGTCCATCGGCAATGCCGGCGGGAATTGTCACTGTCAGCCGCTGGCTACGCAGTTGTCGTCCCTCTCCCCGACAAACAGAGCAAGGCGTCTGGGCAATCTTACCCTCTCCCTGACATTGCGGACAAATCGCCTGATTCGTAAAAACACCAAAAGGCGTCTGCCGAGCTTGACCAATCACACCTTGTCCATTGCATTGACCACAGTTGACAATCGGGGTACCCGGCTGCGCGCCATTGCCTTGGCAATGTTCACAATGAAGGTACAGCCGCGTAGCAATCTCCCTTTGAAGTTCCTGCGCTGACTCCCGAAACGAAATCTCCACATCGACCTGCACATCTTCGCCGCGTCGGGTACGCGGCCGCCCTGGCCGTGTTCGCTGCCCGCCAAAGAAAGTCTCAAAAATATCGCCAATTCCTCCTAAATCCTCCATATTAATATTCATGTTGGAGCCAAAACCAAAGGGACCGCGCCCCCCTGCTCCCTCCGAGAAGGCCTGGCCGAATTGATCATATTGGGCGCGCTTGTTGTCGTCGCCCAATATCTGGTAAGCCTCGTTTAGCTGCTTAAATTTTTCCTCATCGCCGCCCTTTTTATCGGGATGATAGCGGTGAGCCAGCTTACGGTAGGACTTTTTAATGTCCTCCGTGGTAGCGGTTTTCTCCACACCCAAAATTTTGTAGTAATCCTCAGCCATAAATAGCAAATTGGAGTATTAGTGAACTCTGGTAAAAATACAAGCCACCTCTGAATAACTAGTACAAAGCGGGTGGCACGCTTTAGACTACAATCGCATCCGTTCAATAGTCACTTGCGTGCGTATCACGGATATTAGACCGATCCGCTGCGATAAATAAAGCAGAGCGGCTATAACGGCGAGCACTGGCCAAGCCAAGATAGGAATAATGGCACGCAAAGCTAATAATGCGGCGACTAGTAGAACTATTACAACTAATAGGCCGTCTCCCTTAGCCAAGCTTTTGACATACTGATTCACGTACCGGGTAACCAGCACTGGCATCGTTTCATCACCACGAATACTAATGCCGAGTTGTTTAGATAGGTCCGCTCGTATAGTTTCTCTCTGCTCTGGCGGCACAACAAACCCTGCCGGCAGATCTGCCGCCTGCTTGGCGATCTGCGCATCAATAATGTCATTAATGGTATTGCCTCGCTCATAGCCTGGCAAATAGCGCGCTAAAGCAGGCGTGAGCGGATTCACTATGGCCTCGACGTATGGCATAGGTATAGTTAATGCCCCCTGCTCCGCACTGCTGCGGAGTAATGGAAAGGATAACGCCAGCAGTGATACGGCCAGACCTAAAATCAGCACCTTAACTCCATCACGGAATATGACGCGCGTATTAAAATTGACGCGACTATTTATTTCTCGGGCAATTATGCTGCGAGCCAGGAAGGTTGTGAGCAGCAGTATGGCCGCCCCAATAAACGCCGGCAGCGAGGCGCGGCCCACGAGCACCGCGGCCACCGGCGCCAAAACTGCCAGGGCGAGGCTTGCTCCAAAACGCTCCGATGCGATTAAAGCCAGCGCGCCAGCCATTAAGGCACACCATGTCAGACCAACCACTCCTACTACTAAGCTATAAATACCTGATCGCTCTCCGTTGGGACTAAGCAGCAAGGCGGCTAATAAAAAGAAGAAAATGCTGTATAGTGCGACCACTACAATAATACTAGCAATCTTCTTTTGCACCAGACTCATTGCAGTATTATATCCTATCGGCAGCTTACACGATAAGTCGCTAACCTACTTAGCGGCTATTTATCTTTAGCTTGTTTCTTGGCTTCCGCCTGACCTTCAATTACCTCTTCGCCTGCCGGTTTGGCGCCCTCGCTTGGTTGAGTGGATCCAGCCTGCTGATACAGCTTTTCCCCGATTGCTTGCGCCGACTTCGACAGTTCTTCGAGCGCTGTCTTGATTACTGCCACATCATCGCCTTCCCGCGCTTTGTTGACTGCGCTAATTTTTTCTTCGACCTCTTTCTTCAGGTCAGCCGGCACCTTGTCCCCGCCCTCCTGCAAAGTTTTCTGCGTCGCATACACCAGCTGCTCGGCTTGGTTCTTGCTGTCCACCAGCTCGCGTTTGATCTTGTCGGACTCGGCAAATTTGGCTGCTTCCTGCTTCATTCGTTCCACTTCTTCTTTATTGAGTCCGGAAGAGCCTTCGATCCGGATGTTTTGCTTTTTACTGGTCGCTTTATCGGTCGCTGTGACATTTAAAATGCCGTTAGCATCAATATCAAAGGTGACCTCGATCTGGGGTAGGCCTCTTGACGAGGGTGGGATACCATCAAGAATAAAGCGCCCCAACGATTTGTTATCAGCAGCCATTTCCCGCTCGCCTTGCAAGACGTGAATTTCCACCTGGGTTTGGTTATCGCCGGCCGTGGAGAACACTTGCGATTTTTTAGTGGGAACAGTGGTGTTTTTCTCAATTAAGGCTGTGCGTACTCCTCCGAGGGTCTCTATGCCCAGCGTCAGAGGCGTGACGTCTAATAGCAGCACGTCTTTGACATCACCGGCCATAATACCGCCCTGAATAGCCGCCCCATCGGCCACTACTTCGTCCGGATTAATTCCTTTGTGCGGCTGCTTGCCAAACAACTCGGCTACAACGGCAGTAATTTTAGGCATGCGCGTCTGACCGCCTACCAACACCACTTCGTCAATATCCGCCGGCTTCATCTTGGCCTCCGCCAGTGCTTGCTTGGTAACAGCTAAGGCTCGGTCGATCAGATCAGCCGTCAACTCTTCCAGCTTGGCACGAGTCAGCGTCAATATTAAGTGCTGGGGGCCTTGCGGTCCGGTCGTAATAAATGGCTGATTCATCTCGGTCGTGGTCGAGCTGGATAATTCATGCTTGGCTTTTTCCGCCGCCTCCTTCAAGCGCTGTAAGGCCATTTGGTCTTGGGATAAATCAATGCCTTCCTGGGACTTAAACTCTTTGACAATCCAATCGATGATCCGCTGATCAAAATCATCGCCGCCCAAGTGTGTGTCGCCATGCGTCCCTTTGACTTCAATCGTGTCTTGTCCTATTTCTAAGATGGAAACATCGAAGGTTCCGCCACCCAAGTCAAATACCACTACTTTTTCATCTTTTTTCTTGTCGAGGCCGTAGGCTAGGGCGGCGGCCGTCGGCTCGTTTATGATTCTTTTCACGTTAAAACCGGCAATGGCCCCCGCATCCTTGGTAGCTTGGCGTTGCGAGTCGTCAAAGTAAGCCGGCACGGTAATCACCGCGTCATTAATGGTACGGCCTAGCTTGCTTTCCGCGTCAACTTTCAGTTTCTGCAAGACCATAGCGGCAATGGCTGCTGGCTTGACCCAGGAATCGCCGAATTCAATTTCTACGCCTCCATCTGACCCCGCGCGAATGTTATATGGCAGTAAACCCTTATCTTGCTGAACACTAGGATCACTGAACTTGCGGCCAATCAGACGCTTAGCCGAAAAAATTGTTCGGGCGGGGTTAATGACCGCTTGGCGCTTAGCCAGCACGCCGACTAGCCGCTCGCCAGATTTACTTAAAGCAACCACGGAGGGGGTAGTGCGATTGCCCTCGCTATTTTCTAAAATAGTGGACTTCCCGCCTTCGACCACGGCCATGGCGGAATTAGTTGTTCCTAAGTCGATTCCTAAAATTACACTCATAGTTTTTTAGTAATATATTAAAGTTAAATAGATACTCTTACCTTGGCCGGCCTAATGACAAGGTTGTCAATCTTGTAGCCAGGCTGGATAACTTTGGTAATTATTCCGCTCGGCTCGTCATTAGGACTAATTTGATCAACCGCTTCGTGTTGAGCTGGATCAAATGGGTCGCCCGCCGGATTTATGGTCTGCACGCCCTGCTGCACCAGTAATTGCTCAAACTGCCTAGCCACATGCTTGACACCCGTTACCCAGCTGTCTTGGGCCAGAGTGTCCGGTACGTGCCGCTGCAGCGACTGGAAACTATCGGCCAGCGCTAGCAACGATTCGATGACTTCTCGTTTTATTTGCTGGCGTTGTTGCGCCTGGGCGTTCTGATAACGCTTGCGCAAGTTGTCCAGCTCCGCGCGGGCCCGCTGCCAGCCGGCTAAATATTCCTGCTCGTTGTGTGCGGCTGCGTGGATTTGCGATGAATGAATCATACTTTTTTAGGATTAGGAATTTTCTACTACCGCGGCCATATTGTCTAACAACGCCAGGTGGCGGCGGTAAGGCATGCGCTTAGGTCCGATCAGCATCAGCACCACTGACTCGCCGTTAATAGTGTGGGCAGTGCGCGTGAGTATACTGGTAAACTGCGTTGAATAAGCGGTATTCTCACGGCCAATAAAAACATTTACTACCCCGGGGTCGTGAGCGAATCGCTCCACGTATTGTTCTATGTCATCTAAAATTTCATATACTTCCCGGACGGTGGCATAGTCCTCGCTTTCCGGCTGATCCAGCACAGCAGTCAGCCCCGCCTCTTGGATTTCATGACTGGGCAGCCAGCCGCTGACAGCAATGGTACTGGCCAGTCGCGACATGAGTTGTGCCATCGCTCGTGCCCGCCCATTATATTTTTCTTGCCAGTCGTGCAGCTGGTCAGCCAGCCGCTCCACCTGCTCGGCTTTCGGTTGGTGGATTTTTAGACTATTAACATAACTGCGATAACCCTTATCCGTCGGGATGCGTCCGGCGGAAGTATGGGGTTGTTGCAAATAGCCTTCTTGTTCTAAGCCGCGCAGAATATGGCGGATGGTGGCCGAACTAATCGATAAGCCTAGTTGTTCTTGCAAGCTGCTGCTGCCGACCGGTCGGGCGGAGGAAATGTACTCTTCAACCAGTTGATGCAGCAGTTGAATATGCTGATTGCTTGTCATAAATAATTGAGCGATCACATAACTAGCACTCCAATTGAACGAGTGCTAACCCTATCCTACAAAGACTATTGGCTTTGTCAAGTGGCAATCTGCTAGATTCCTCGCCACATATATTTTTCCCCAAGAACTATTCGTCACTGCTTGGTTAGGAATCCGGTCTATTGGCAATAAGTAATACGCGGCCGGCATTACTGGGATTGATAGATAAGGCGGTAATGACGTGCGCCGGTAATCCCAGCGAAAAAGTATTCCAGGTCTGCCCGCCATCCTCCGACCGATAGACCACGTTGTTAATAGCGGTCAGCAAACGATTGACGTTGGTCGGACTTACCGCCACCACAATTGAATTAAACACTTGGCTGGGTTCAACCGGCAAGCCTAACTGTATCCAGCTCTGTCCGCTGTCCCGCGTTACCACGATGCCATCTTCGACCCCCACCAGCATCGCTTGCGGAAATTGCGGAATATAGGCCATGTCAGAGACCTTTTTCTGACCTTGGCCGGTAGCGAAGGGGGGTGGAGTGTTAATGTACTGCGGCACTTTTATTTCTTCTTGCTTGCCGGCACTTACGCGCAGCAATGTCTGTTGTTTAGTCACCACGATAACTTCACCCGGCGTATGCGGCGAGGGAATTATTTTTTGCACGGATGCCCCGCCTGCTTGCGCCGTGGGGTTGAAACCAGTGTTAGTAATTGTGTGAATAGTTTTCCAGAGTTTCGCCGACTGTTCGCCCACAAAGATCGTGCCGAGATTGCTGCCGGCATAGATCCGATCACCATTAAATGGATCCAGTTCAATCGACAATACAACCGAGCCCACTGGGCTGGCACCCTGAATAATCTGCAGTCCCCTTTTTACTTCCAGGGGCACTGGGACCGTAAAGACTGTTTGCCAGCTAGCTCCCCCGTCTAGACTGCGGACTACGTAGCCTTGTCCATCGTCATCCGTGCCTGAAGCAACTAGCGCGCCGTTTTTTAATAGTAAGACATCTAAGGTCTGGGCCAGCGGCGTCGCAATGACTGACCAAGTTTCGCCATCGTCCCGGGATTCTACTAAACCGTTATTGCCCGCGGCAACATAAATATTATCTGGTGTCTGTCCGGCCCGAAATATACTAAACAGCTCAAATTGAGCAATATATTCTCCGGCCTGCCCCGCAATATTTACAGCTTGATCGAAGCTGGCACCCGCACTGGTCGAGCGATAAACACCACCGGGCGGAGCCGGCGGCAGGCGGTCGCCAGTGCAGCCAGGTAATTGTAAGAAGCCTAGCGCCAGCACGGGCAAAACTAATACCGGCAGTCTAATTACGCGCTTCTTCATGCTATAATAATAACATGAAACGGTTTGATTAAGAGCGTTTTTGCAATGCAATGCGCCAAGCCATTACTGCCAGAGAAATAACCTGGGTCAACATCGAAGAGCCGACCAACGAAGAGCTGGCCGCTTTCGTGCGCGAGGTAGTGCTCCTGCCTGTCGACGCGGAGTTTATTGTGCGCGAGCATCAACGTTCGGAAATCGCCCGTCGTCCCAATTATACTTTGATCTTAATCCACGTGCCCATTTTCGATAAAAAACTTCGTGTGACCAGCGGAGCCGCCTTATACTTTTTGGTCACGGACCAGCAAGTTTTCACTGTGCAGTATGAACCAATTGTTTCCCTACAAAAAATATTTAGCGAGTTTGCCAGTAATCCCGAGCAGCAGGAGGAGTATTTCGACGGTTCCGTCTTGGGCCTGGCTCTGCATTTAATCGGCCAACTTAACTTGAGCTCTTTTCGAAAAATTGCCCGCCTATCCAAGCACCTGGAAATTGCCGAGGACGCTGTCTTTCAAGGCAATGAGCGAAAAATGGTCGAGGAAGTAGCCATTCTGGCCCGCGATGTTTTGGATTTTCGGAAGATTATTCGACCGCAGATTAATCTGTTCGCCAGCTCGCCCACCGAGCCTGGCAACGAAGATGTTAAAGCCCAGTGGCAGCGCTTGGCCAATCAGCTCAAGCAAATGTGGGAATTGCTGGAAAGCCTCAATGAAAGCGCCCAGGAATTACGAAGTACCAATGACTCCCTTTTGCAGCACAAAGAAAACGAGTTGCTGCGCATGTTAACGATTTACTCTATCGTGGCTATTCCGGTTTTTATTTTGGTTTCTGCCTTCAACCCGGGCAGCGTGGAAGTAAAGGAGCCAAGCCGCTGGGACCAAATCATATTTTGGTCGGCCATCGGGGTACTTTCTATTTTATTAGTTTATATTTTTATTCGTAGCAAACGCCGACGAGTGGTGTAGGCAGAAGTTTATCTGTAGGATGGCTAGATGACGACGCCGAGGTTTTATAATTCTTTCACTAAACAGCTGGAAGTTTTGGTCCCCCGGTACGAGGGGAAGGTTCGGATATATAATTGCGGTCCGACTGTTTATAAACGACAGCACCTGGGCAATATGCGGCGTTTTTTATTCTCCGACTTTCTCCGGCGCAGCTTAGAATTCCTGGGCTATGAAGTACGGGACATTACCAACATCACTGATGTCGGACATTTGACGCAAGATGATATCGATGCCGGACAGGACAAACTAGAGCAAGCGGCGCAGGAACAAAAAACTACTCCCCAACAGATTGCTACTAAACAAACCGAATTATTTTTAGCTGATCTGGCCGCCCTCAATATTAAACCCGCCCATGCTTATCCCCGCGCCTCTGCGCATATTTCGCAAATCCAGCAGTTGATCAAAGCGCTGCTTAAACAGGGTCATGCCTATGCCACAACCAGCGGGGTGTATTTTGCGGTGTCCTCCTGGCCTAGCTATGGCCGCTTGTCGGGCAATAAGATAGCCGACATTGCGGCCGGTAAGCGCATTGAGGTCCGGCCGGAGAAAAAACATCCGGCTGATTTTGCCTTGTGGGTTAAAGACAGCCAACACTTGCAAAAGTGGGACTCTCCCTGGGGAATAGGTTACCCCGGCTGGCACATCGAATGCTCGGCCATGAGCTTGGAATATTTAGGCTCGGGTATTGATATTCACACCGGCGGCGAAGACAATCTTTTTCCCCATCATGAAAACGAAATTGCCCAATCCGAAGGCGCTACCGGTGAGAGGTTTGTTAACATTTGGATGCATAATCGGCACTTGCAAATGGCGGGCCACAAGCTTGCCAAGCGTGCTGGTGAGCAAATTACCTTAGACACTATTCGCCAGCAGGGCAACTCTCCCCTCGCTTTCCGCTTGCTGGTTTTTGGCAGCCACTACCGCCAACCATTGGAGTTTTCTTGGCAGGCCCTCGCCGCTGCGGCTGCTAATCTAAGTGGCTTAAAGCAGATGCTGCGTCAGTTGCCTGCCGCCGACCCCTCAAACACTTCGTTGGCCGATGAAAAAATTCTGGTTGAGTTCGCGGCCGCGCTGGCGGACGACCTAAATACTCCGCGTGCCCTGGCTGTCTTTGCCAACTACCAAAAAGCCATTAATAACACTCTTGCTACGCCATTAACGGCTGATCAGGCGGCTGAAATAAACGCTACCCTGCATACCCTCGATGGCGTACTGGGACTTGTTGAGCCGTTGCAACAGGAAATCAGCGCCGAGGATATTCCGGCCGCAGTCACTAGTTTAGCCAGTCAGCGGGAGGCAGCCCGCCGGACCGCCGACTTTAGCCAAGCGGACCGCTTCCGCCAAGAAATTGAAGCGCAGGGTTACTATGTGGAAGATACGCCATCCGGACCTCGACTAATTAAAAAAATGTAGGTTTTGGCACACATTTTCCACTCCCCTTACCGGCCGCCGACGAGTATAGTAAGAAAACGAGAGTCTTAAAGGTCGTATGCCCAGTGACCATTATGGGAAATTGGATATTGCCTGCCCGCCGAAGCTTTATGCGAAGGCTGGAGTAATTGGAAATTAATTTCTAGGTATGCCTACTAAAGCTGTCCGAGTTCCTCCCCACAGCCACGAAGC
>CAZUSC010000007.1:0-9683 GCA_964622915.1 uncultured Candidatus Saccharibacteria bacterium
TATTATCGTAATGTCAAAAAAGAGCCAAGCAGGCATGCTCTGTGAGCGGGTTCGAGAACTTTTTGGCATGGTTCTCGCGCAGCGAGGCAAAAAGCTCGATGCCTCGGAAGCGAGTCGCCGGACGAGCGAGAATGAGCGAACAGAGCGTGACTGTGAAGGCGGAGGCTACGTGCCCAGTGGATACGACGTCGGCTACAACCTACCAACTACAATCTACAACCTCAAAATCTTGCTATATAGCAAGATTTGATGTAGTAATAATCATAACGAGTTCATTAATTTATTAATTTATCGGTGACAGTTTTATCGAGTGAAGTCTTTGGATAGATGCCTCGCTGCGGCAGCGCAGCGGAATATGTATCTGAAGATAGCTCGGTGCAAGCAGTGCTTGCCGCGGTCATCGAGCAAAAACTTATGAAAAAAAATGGTAAGAGCATTTGCGTCGGCCAGATTGGTGGCCAGGAATTGTGTTTAACTACGGGGGAGCTAGCCAAGCAAGCCGGCGGAGCCGTCGTTGTTCAATATGGCGAAACAGTGGTTTTAGGTACGGCCACGATGGGCCGGCCCCTAAATCCAGAAGGCGATTACTTGCCTTTGCTGGTCGATTACGAAGAAAAGTTTTACGCCGCCGGCAAAATCAAAGGCAGCCGCTTCGTAAAGCGCGAAGGCCGCCCGCACGACGATGCCATTTTAACTTCCCGCCTGATTGACCGGTCTATTCGGCCGCTCTTCCCTAAGGGAATGATTAATGACGTGCAGGTTGTTATTACTGTGCTGTCTTATGACGGCGAGAATGATCCCGATGTTCCGGCCATGGTAGCCGCCTTTGCCGCCCTAGCGATTTCCGATGTGCCGTGGAGCGGACCATTAGCGGCAGTGCGCGTAGCGAAGGTTGATGATAAGTTCGTCATTAATCCCAGCGTGGAGGAAAAAGAGGCTAGCACGCTTGACCTGCTCCTAGCCGGTACCGGCAAAGACGTGGTCATGATTGAAGCTGGCGCCCATGAAATACCGGAAGAATCCATGATTGATGCGATTGAAGAAGGCCAGAAGTCCCTGGGTTTGATAATTGATTTGGTTAACGATTTACAGAAGAAAGCTGGTAAAGAAAAGAACGAGCCAACCTTAATGAAAAAAGACGAGGAATTGAGCAAGCGTCTGCAAGAAATTGCCCGACCCAAGTTTGTTGAAGCAATTACCAGTGCTAAAACCAAGGAGACTATTGGGCAAGCGGAGCGAGATACGCACGCTTTCGTCAAAGAACAGTTGTCCGAGGATGAACAAGAAACAATTTCCGATCGAGATATTGGCAATGCTGTTCATGAGTTGCATGCTTCATTCTGGCGTGAGTTGATATTAAAAAAAGGAGAACGCAGTGATGGCCGCGCTTTAGATGAAGTGCGCAGCTTAAGCGTCCGAGTTGGCGTCTTGCCCCGCACTCATGGCTCGGGGCTGTTTCAGCGCGGCGACACGCAGATTCTAACGACCGTAACTTTGGGCGGCCCTAGCGACATGTTGATTGTTGACACCATGGAAAGTGAAACCAAGAAGCGTTATCTGCATTATTACAACTTCCCAGCCTTCTCGGTTGGAGAAACTAAGCCTAATCGCGGCCCAGGCCGCCGTGAGATTGGGCACGGGGCATTAGCCGAGCGGGCATTGGTCCCTGTCTTGCCCGCTAAGGAGTCATGGCCCTACATGATGATGTTGGTTTCTGAAGTGCTGGAAAGCCACGGCTCATCTTCCATGGCCTCTGTCTGCGGATCGTCTCTAGCCTTAATGGATGCCGGCGTGCCGATTAAAAAAGCAGTGGCCGGTATTGCTATGGGCTTGGTGTCTGATGGCCCAGATAACTACAAAGTTCTAACCGACATCGCCGGAATTGAAGACGAGAAAGGGGACATGGATTTCAAGGTGGCCGGAACAGCCGACGGTATCACTGCTCTGCAGATGGATATTAAAGTGGGCGGTTTAACTCGCCAGATATTGATGGACGCTTTGAACCAGGCTAAGCAAGCCCGTCTGCACATTATGGAAGCGATGAACGCCGTGCTTGATAAGCCGCGGGCAGATTTATCTCCCTACGCTCCTCGCATCCACACCGTTCGCGTGCCGGTTGAGAAGATTGGCGACTTGATTGGTCCGAAAGGAAAGCACATCAACGAAATTATCGAGCAGACCGGCGTGGAAATTGATATCGACGATGATGGCTTGGTATCGATCACGACCAATGATGCAGCCGCAATGGAAAAGGCGAAAGAGTGGGTTCATAACATGACCCGTGAAATAAAAGCAGGAGAGCGCTTCGAAGGCCGCGTTACCCGCATTATGGACTTCGGTGCCTTCGTGGAATTAGTGCCCAATGTCGAAGGCATGGTCCACATCTCCCAATTCCGTGATGAGCGGATTGATAAGATTAGTGACGTGGTTAAGGTTGGCGACATTATCCCTGTATTAGTAGTTGAAATCGATTCCATGGGCCGCATTAACTTATCGCACAAGGCGGCGCTGCCGGGCGGCAATGCCAACCCAGCCGAGGGCGGCGGCGGATTCGGCGGGCGCTCTCGTTCGCCGCAGCGAGGTCGCAAGCCGGCTGGCGCATTCCGCGGTGGTCCGCGACCTCCGAGGTAAATTGTAGAAATTAGAAATTAGAAAATAGAAATTAATAACGAGTAATGGAAAACGGCTCTTGCCAACGCGAGAGCCGTTTTGTTTTAAGGTGTTGTTTTCCGGCCAATTGTTAGATAAAAAAGTGAAATGCTTTACGGTCTTCCGCCCATAGTATTGCGGGGGATAAGAAAAAAGGAGGGCATCTCACAAGAGATCCCTCCTTATGCTGACTACCAGGCATCTTCCTCAAGCAGCCCTGTGAGGAATTTTGTTGCCTCCTTCTCCGTTAATCCTGGATTTTGTTCTGCATGTCTGACGATCCTCTCTTCCCAACTGTTTTCCATCATCTCCTGCGCAGTGATTACTTTTGTAATCCACACACCTTCTAACTCAGAAGCTCTTTTTTCTGCTTCTTCACGAGAAGAGAACCTTTGTGCAAACTCCTCAGATCTCATTACTTCATAAGAGCTATGCACGTAACCCTTCCAATTTCTTTTCCTGCTTTTGACTTTTATGACATACCGCTTTGGAATGTCATAGAATTTCGGAAATTCTACTTTTACAGGCTTGCTTGTTCCGTCTTGATTTCCATCTCCTTTTTTCATGTCTTCGATAATTGCGGACGGCATCGGCAACAGACTCAGCAAACACAGAGCTACTATCACGCACGAAATTGCTACACCTATAGCTAACATGGTATACTCCTTTGATGTAGAGGGGACAGGAATTACAATCAACACCCCAGCATAGGTCATTTATATAAATTTGTCAAGTATTGTTGGACAATTGTTGACAATGTTTCAACAACAGACTATAATGTGTAAATGGCAGTACAAAATTCGCTCAAAGCTATTGGATTAAATGATAAAGAGATAAAAGTGTATCTGGCGTTATTAAAGAGCGGTAAGGCTACCCCTTCTGCCCTAGCCAAGACGACCGGAATTAACCGCGCCACAGTCTATAGCGTAGCTAAGAGCCTTATATCAATGGGCATCGTGGCCGAGGACTTAAGCGGCAAGACTCTTTATTTTGTTCCCTTAGCAATCTCTAGTTTAGAGCAGATTGTTGAGCGGCCCCGGCGTGAGTTAAAAGAAAAGGAAGTATTTATTAAGAAGGCGATTGATGAGTTGAGCCTTATTTCTGCTGGCCAGAGCTATCCGGTGCCAAAGATTAGGTTTATAGCGGAAGATACTTTGAAAGACTTCCTCTATGCGAACATACGCAAATGGCAGTCGGCAGCGCTTAAGGGTGACGGGGCTGTATGGGGTTTCCAAGACTCCAGCTTTGCCGAGGCATATAAGAACTGGATAGCGTATGGTTGGCAAACTAAAGAGAGTAAAGATAAGCGCTATATAGTGCGACATCTAACCAACATGTCCTCTTTTGAAAAAGGAATGAAAAAATATCCCAATCGGCAGATTAAGTTTTTGAAAGAGATGGATTTTACCTCGACCATCTGGGTAGCGGGAGATTATCTAGCTATGGTAGTAACCAAGCAGCATCCTTTTTATTTAGTAGAGATCCATGACAAAACGTTGGCTCATAATATGAGAGAGGTACTGAGAACTTTGTGGGAGAAGTCTAAATAGGAGAATTCAAACTTCGTATTCAATTTCTTTCTTGTTACCCCGCTCATTTGATATCATATAAAGACCGATCTCCTTCTTATCTGCCTAATTGATTATGGTTGACGTACCAATCAACAAACTACCAGCGGGCTTTCCTCCTCGTCCACCTTTTCCCGTCCCTCCATCGCGCGGCCAAAAACCGCCACAGAGAGGCGACGGCCCGCCTGTACCACCACCCCTAATTCCACCCAGGGCTCCAAGTGTCAGTATTCCCGTCAATAAGCCTGCCGAGACAAAAAGTGTTGCTAAGTCTTCACCACCAGTCATCCATACTATGCGCGATGATTTGGCTGATGCTAAAAAAAGTGGTCCGCCAGTGCTGCCAGCCGCGCCGGCAAAACCTATTACGCTCGATGCGACTCCTCCTCTTAGGACTGGCGATTTGCCAGTAAGTAATCAAAAACTCCCTTTGCCGCCGGCCGGACCCAAACTAGCGCAGGTAATGGCACCGCCCCAACTGCCTAAACGTCGGGGAAAAACCAAGTGGCTGGTATTTTTCTTGCTCTTATTAGTAGTCGGCGGGGCACTTGGCGGTGGCCTATGGTGGTGGCTTCAGTACTATCAAGCTGGCAATAATAATGTCGGCGTATCCCCGGAAACTTCCTTAACAGCGGCCCAAGTTTTGCCAGAAGATTCTTCATTAATAATGGGATATCGCTTAAAAGATGGCGGAAGCCGGCAGAATATTCAGAAGCTATGGTCGAACAACAGCAATAATAGCAGCGCACCGGTGGCCGACTTATTAAACGGGAATCCCAGCCTTCTGCTAGCCCAACAAGACATTGAAGAGTTTTATTATGTTCTGCTGCCAAATGATCCGCGTATGTATTTAGTAGTGCCAACTAGTCCGTTCATTGAGCAGACCTTAGCTGAACAAAGCCACCTCCAGGCATTAACCAAGGGTAATTGGAGGATAATTCACCCATTAAGTACACAGTCATATGAAGAAGCTTTCGTTGCTGGAACTTTAACTGATCCACGCTCGCTTGAAAGTGCGGATGCATCCTCTCCTATTGTCTGGCGACTAAGCCCTTCTTTTGCTCGGAGTCTGCATGATAACCCAGTGGCAATTAATATCTTAGCTGTGGCTTTAGCGGATACGCCTTTGGCGGGCACCTTCACTTCAACCAAAGATATAATTTTATTTGGGAATGGGCCGACTGCTGCCGCTACTCCTATAAGCGTAGCCAAGCAGGACAGCTTGCTAACTCTTTTGCCACAAGACGTCACATTCGCCTGGCTGGGAGCGGATTTAGCCAACGATCTGCCGAGCTGGCAGACTGCCGAACCAGGGGTACAAGGGCTCTTAGACCCCGCTGTACTGGAACAGCCGCAAGTTGCTCAACTAATTAGCCAACTGCAGAGCCCCTACGCCTATTACCGGCGCGAAGGCACAGGTAGTGTAGAGGATTTTGGTTTAGTTGTATCTTTGCCGGAGTCTCTAAGCCGCACTATTCAATTGGGTGATCCCGCCCTAGAAGCGGCCCTGCGCGCATTATTGCCCGCTATTACCGGTCAGCCCACCACGGTTTCTCTAGCGTTTAATGATGCCACGTATGGCGGCCAGTATTTGCGATACCTCAATATTGCCGGCTCCTCACAAGCAATTGACTATGTGGTGACCAATGATCATATTTTAATTGCCAGCTCCAAAGAGGGAATGTTTGCCTTGTTAGACGCCTTTACTAAAACACAGCCGGCACTGCCTACTGCCGCCAATTGGTCAGCTTTATTACAGCGCGGCCTTGTTAATCCAGGTAACAATTCGACTGTTTTAGGGCTAATTAAGCAACCCGCAGCGGTTAAATTACTTTCTGCCTCGGCCGAACAGGTGCCGTACCTCCTGGCCATTCCGGCCAGCGGAGTTGACCAAGTATACGGAGCGTTATTGATCGACCAAGCTATAGTCAACAGTCCACCACCTGTACCTCTTTAAAGCTAGGGACGAGCGAATTACAGACGAAAAAGATAGCCAGTGTACAGAAGAGTCGTATACACTGGAGTTTCTAGTAGCATAACTTTTGCGAATAATGAGTAATCAAATATTCTCCAAGCTTCTGGTAGCCGCCTTGGCGGTAGTGATTGCTGGCGCCATCCTATTTTACTTGGTGAGTAGCCTGTGGTTCATGCGCGCCGTTTTGCCATCGAATGACTACCAGTTGATTATGGGCTATGTTCGTCGGCCGGGGTTAGAGCGAATTATCGCCCCGAGCGAGCAGAAGCTATTATCGGCCGCAGAGGTTAATCTTTTGCCCCAATTTTCCAGTTACGTTATAGCCAAATCAGCCGGAGCAACATATGTAGTTGGACTGCCGCAATGGCGCTATCAAATTAATATAGTTAAATCCATACCAGCCAACGGTTGGCAGGTCGGTCGATTCTTCCCATTAGTGTGGGTACAGAGTGCCCCGAGGGTACAAAGTGCCCAGGAAGGACAAGCTTCCATCGCAGAGCAGTCACTTGTAGATGTAATCAAGAATTATTGGCGTAACCTAGCTACACACAACTGGTTATTCAGACCACTAGCTATAGTCGAGATAAAGCCTAGCTATTTAAGTCTACTCGATGATTACTATCAACTGCAGGCATATCCAGCCGGAAAAAATACGATAAATATTGCAATTAAGAGGGGACGAAAGAACGCTGACGACAGATCGGCCACTAGAAGCGAAGAGCCGGCAGAGACAACGATGTCACAATTAGCTGTCCGCGGAGCGCCTAGCAGCGTAATAGATCGCCTGCCCGCAAATATTTTAAATGCGTGGGAGGAGAAAATTAGCCAGTCTTTTAACATTGGCGGAGGAAGCATGTCCTTTGCATCGCTTTTAAGAGAGCAGGAAGGCTTTGGATTATCTGTAGAGCAGGGGGGGATGGCAGTAAGCATAACCGGCGAACCTGAGCGATTTAAATCAGCGCTGGCGGCACAAATAAAGGAAGAAGTATCTTTCAACAATCCCGTACGTAAAGCCTTTCGCTTGCCGGACGGCACGCTGGGCTATGAATACGTGCCGGGCGATGGCAACGCAATTTGGCGAGAAGAAGGTGGGGGGTGCTATTCCAATAACGATCTTGGCAGCAGCCTATGGCTTTGCCAAGCGAATAATCAAGCGGCACTAGCCCAGGACCATCAGGCAGCCGTTGCAATGCTCAATATGCAGCCGCCCCCCGGATGGCAGATCGTTATCAATTCTCCATTCACTGATCAGCTGCAATTTGCCATGCTAGAGCAGGTAATCATTGATGGCGGTGGAGACACGGCAAGAGTGAAAGCAATTTTTTCCGGGGCAACCAAATAGAGGCCATTTTCGCTGATGAGCTGTCAGTGGCTCAACCCAGCTACTTATAGTAATGTTATACATGACTAGTGCTCAATGAAAGCTTGGTGAAAAACACCACTTGATCGGGGCCTGCGCAGAGCAGCGCGGCTGCCACGCAGCTTTACGGTGCCGCTCGGCTTCCCGCCTTCGCATAAAGCGAGGCTGGGACATGGCACCCCATATCTCCGACGTGAAGATATTGATCCGCTTTCTCATACAGCTTACTATCTGCGGAAAAGCAGCATGAGGGCGTCGGATAAATGTTATGGCAGCATCGAATACAAATAATTTCTTACTAGAAACTGGCCGGGAAAGAGGCATCGGTACGCTCAAAGGAAGGGAGTATGGTAGGCGGCGGCAGTGACCTACCTGCAACAAAAAAGTGAATGATCCGTTGTTACAAAATGATCATGCACAGAATTTTTTGAGCAAATAATGACAAAAAAATCAGAAATGTTTTTCATTTTTTGTTAGCCAACATGCCGCAAGAAACCATCATTGGTCTGCAGCGTTGGCGTCTTCGCTAGTTGCTGGTCCGGTAGCAAAAAAATTAATTTTGCCATCCGAAAAAGGGTCGGAAAAAGCTTGAAAAATTGCAATTATTTTTCCGCTAGCAAACATGCGGCAGTGCAAAATTAGTGTGTACAAGATATGTTCAAGAAATTACCCACTTTGCTTTACCGGGCGTCAAAAAAATGCTATACTACACCTTACCGCTAAGCTTATATTTGGCTTAGAGCTCACAAACAAGCAAAACAAACACATTCACGACTCTAGCGAGTAATGATCGCGAACAGCATCTAGAGTCGTCCACTTTTGCACATTCCATCTTAAAACTCCCGAGTCACTGATTAGAGGGATTGGGGGAGCGCGGTTAGGGAGTATTTCCCCCTATACTCCCTAAGCGTGCTTCCTAGTCCCAGTGATTTAGGATGCACCCCCTTCACTATGAGGACGTGCTCCGCTGCAATCAGTCTCACTGCCGGTCCTGGTTAGGACCGCTAACGAGAGTCGGCCGTGAGACTGAGCGAGCCTCAAATATCAAACACAAAAAATAACAAACACGGTTTGTTCGTTAGTACATTATCGTGGTGACGACCATATACTTTTAAAAAAAAGCATGGTTACGAACCGCAATCGTGGTGAAGGAATATTCCATCCGCAGTTGATGGAGTAGATGCACATGGCTCTTGATTGTCAAAATGTTGTTGCCGACGGGTGTTAGCTGGTAGATAATCTTTCCCATCTAACATCCGTCGGTTAATGACTGTAGTCATGAGCTTAAAGGCTCACGACGGCTATTTATTCATTTATCTGGCTGCATTGTGGGCCTTTTCTAATTCAATTATCTGCCGTAGGCTTTACATAAATCATAACTAACGGAATATTGGCTCTATGAACAATAAGTCAGGACATTCAAAAGAATTCATTGAAGAAATGAAGACAGCGCTGGAGGAAGAAAAAAATCGTTTAGCTAAGGAATTAGAAGTCCTAGGCCATAAAGACGGCGGTGAATCTCATAGTAAGTATGCGGCTGACTTCCCTAATTACGGGCGTAACGACGAGGAAAACGTCACCGAGATGGCCGATTACCAAGCCATGTCATCCACTACCGATACGCTGGAAGAGAGAATGACCGAAGTTGAGGAGGCATTACACAGGATTGTAGACGGGTCATATGGCGTTACCGCCAATGGCCAATTGATACCAGAAGAGCGTCTGCGAGCTAATCCGGCCGCTACGACGCTAGTTGCCGGTAACTAGTGGATTTAATGCGGCAAAAAAAAATACTCATATTAGGTGGGGCAGTTTTTTTGATTGATCAGGGTCTTAAAATGATTGTGCGTTACGCCGATCCCTTTGACCTAGTTGGCCTTAGGATAGGTATTGTCGCTAATACAAAAGGGTTATTAGGATTGGTGCTGCCAGAATCATTAATATTAGCGTCATCGCTTATAGTGCTGGTGATTTTATGCCTATTAATTTACTTCAAACTAACAAGGGGTTCTCGAGCAGTTATGGGACTTACACTGATCATTACAGGAGGGCTAAGCAATGTAATAGATAGAATCTGGCACGGATACATGATAGATATATTTACAATTGAGAGATTTTTCTTCAATTTTGC
>CAZUSC010000008.1:0-4591 GCA_964622915.1 uncultured Candidatus Saccharibacteria bacterium
GATTTTTCCGAATCTCAGGAGGTCTTCCCACTTGGTGCGATACATCGGTTCTGTCTCCGAATACTTCACGGTAATGACACTGTTTTGACCGAGAAGAAGGCTCTTCTCGCGCCCCGTCAAAGAATTAACGGGGTGGAGCACTGAACGGATTGAAGAGGACATACCAATCTCCGTAACTGAATTGAGGGGTTGGGTTCGAATGCGCGCCAATTACCTTATATCATATTATATTAATTGTGTCAATAGTTCTCTTACATACAAGCGCTAATACGGCAAATGGCCGGCTTGGATTGCAATTTTATATGAAATAGCTTCTAAACAACTGATATAAAAGCGGGTGACGTGAGCCGGGGCCCCCGCAAGCGCGCATCCGCCAGCTGGCGGAGAGCACTTGTGGGGTGAAGGCGAGCGGCAGGACCCGCTCACCGTAGGCTTTTCCAGAAAGCTGCCGGCTTATTGGACATTTTTCCTATAATGTTTTATCCTGCTAAGTACCTGTGTCGCTTTTTAAAGGCCAGGATCAAATATCCATAAGTCTTTCATGCTGAAGGATTTTTATTTATTAGCCAACGAGAAGAATGTGTCCTTAAGAGGGCTTGTTGCCAGAGAGGACTCCGCTTCTTCATTAGACTATGAAGGCACTATTAGGCCGAAAAATTGGAATGTCGCAAGTGTTCTCCGAACAGGGAGAGGTCGTGGCCGTTACGCTAATTTTGGCTGATCCGAATGTAATTACCCTGCGCCGCACGGCGGACAAAGACGGTTATGCTGCTGTTCAACTGGCTTTACCAAGAAAAACGGCCAAGATAGGTGAAGAGAAGCATAACAACTTAAAACCAACAGAAGCGACAAAGCGTTACCTGTATCGCTGTGAATTTGCCGTTACGGTTGATGAGGGGGCAACGACGCTGGGGGTCGATCAGTTTGCGCCTGGTGATACGGTTACGGTAGCAGGAACGTCTAAAGGCAAAGGATTTGCCGGGGTTGTGAAACGGCATCATTTTAAGGGCGGCCCAGCCAGTCACGGCCACCGACACGTTTTAAGACGTCCCGGTTCAATCGGATCCCGCTTTCCGCAACACGTCCGCAAAGGCATGCGCATGGCTGGACGCATGGGTTTTGAGCGTGTCACTGTAAAAAATTTGACCGTCGTGGCCGTGGACAAGAATAAAAACCTATTGGCAATCAAAGGAGCGGTGCCGGGCAAGCCGGGCACGGTGCTGGAGATTTATTCAACAAGTAGTAAGTAGTAAGTATCAAGTATTATGTATACGAATTCGACTCAACCAAACACAGCCAAGCAGCCATACGGTCTTTCAACTGGCGCGTCGGTTTTCGTCGCGTCCCGATACTTTATACCGGCTACCTAATACTTTCTACTGATTACCTGTGGTTACTAAATCTACAACCAAAGAAAACAGTCCAGCGGCCAAGCTTTCCGTCTATGTCTTCGGGCAGGATAAAAAAGAACAGATGAGCGTTCCTAGTTATTTAACGAAGTCGATTTCACCGGCGTTGATTGCGCAAGCGGTGTATGTGTCGCACCGTCGGTCACGAGTGCGTCGGGCACATACCAAAGATCGTAGCGAGGTCCGCGGTGGCGGAGCCAAGCCTTGGCGGCAAAAGGGTACCGGCCGAGCCCGCCATGCTTCCACCCGCTCGCCAATCTGGACTGGCGGTGGCATTACATTTGGTCCGCGCAGCCATCATCGTCGCCAAATTTTTATGCCGGCGCAAAGCAAGATGCAAGCTTTTTTGGCGGGATTGTCGCAGCAGGCCGAGCAAGGTTCGCTGGCTGTTTTTCGCCTGCCCGCTGACCTGCCGAATAAAACGAAGGCGGCCGCCGATTTTTTTGGCGGGAAGAGCGGATTGTTAGTGATCGTAGCCGATAACAATCGGGCTTTGATTAGAGTGATTCGCAACCTAAGCGGCGTGCGAGCAATCAATGCTCGGTTGGTGGTAGTGAGCGATTTGGTCCAGGCTAATGAAGTTTGGGTCGATGAGGCAGCTTGGCCAACAATTGAGGCGCGCTGCAACGGGTTGCACGGAGAGAATATTTAACCGACCCACTATGTCACTACTTTCTCTGTCAAAAAAGATATTAAGTAAAAAATCAGCCGCGCCCCGTGAGCAGCTGGCAGCCGTCGCTGTCCCTGCTAAACAAAATAGTCCCGCCGTAACTAGCCGCATTAAGTGGCAAGTTGTCATGACTGAAAAAAGCATTGGTCAGCAAGCTCACAATACCTTGATTATCCGGGTCGAACCGCAGGCCACTAAAGGGCAAATTGCCGCCGCCATTCAAGATAAATATGGAGTACCAGCGCTGAAAATCCGCACTAGCAATTATCGGCCAAAGAATCGCCGGCGCGGCGCCACTTATGGACGCACTAACTACTGGAAGAAAGCCTACGTCACGGTCAGTGATATCCAGTCGGTAACAACTGGACCGTAGCGAAGTATTAAGTAGAAGGTATCAAGTATTATGTATACAAAAAACAAGTTTGAGAGTAATAATCATCGGCCAGGTATTATGAGGGGCGGAGTGGTTTTTTCTGGCCGCGTTTCGCTTCTACCTACTACTTACTACTAAATACTTGCTACTAATAACATGCCTATCAAAACGTACAAAACGAATCGGGCGGCGCGTAAGAACATGTCACATATTGACCATGCCGGTATTCATCGTGGCAAACCCCACAAGCAACTAACCAAAACCAAGCGCCGGATTTCCGGCCGCGGTTCAGCGGGCAAAATTACCATTCGCCATCGCGGCGGCGGCGCTAAACGCCTGCAGCGCTTGGTTGATTATGGTCACGACAAAAAAGGCGTGCCGGCCCGGGTGGTGCGAGTGGAATATGATCCCAATCGTTCCGCTCACTTAGCGCTGCTCAACTATCAAGACGGAGCCAAGCGCTACGTCTTGGCTTGGGAAGGAATTGCGCCGGACCAAGTGGTTGTCGCGGACGAAAAAACTGCCGAACAAAACGGCAATCGTTTGCAATTGCAGCATGTCATACCCGGCCTGCCTGTTTATAATGTTGAACTAAAACCTAACCGAGGCGGCCGTCTTTTCCGATCGGCCGGCTCTTATGGCATTGTTATGGACATTCAGGGTAAATACGCCCAGCTCAAGATGCCGTCCGGGGAAGTACGCTTGATTCCCAAAGAAGCCTATGCGACACTGGGCAAGGTCAGTAATGGGGATTGGCGCCTCGTCACTATTGGATCGGCTGGGCGCCGACGTCGTAAGGGCTGGCGGCCGAGCGTGCGTGGTAAAGCTATGAATCCAGTTGATCATCCTCATGGCGGCGGTGAAGGGCTACAGCCGATTGGTATGCCGTATCCCAAAACAAAGTGGGGCAAGCACGCCTTGGGTGTTAAAACTCGCCCGCCAGGCAAGTATTCCGATCAGTTTATATTGCAGCGTAGAAACAAGAAAAAAAAGACCAAATAAAATATTAATCAGTATGCAGAAAGTCATTCAGAAATTAGAAATTAGAAATTTGCAAGCTGCTTTCGGGCCGGTTAATTTCTATTTTCCAGTTTCTATTTTCTAACCTATGGCACGATCGCTCAAAAAAGGTTCATACATCGATCCCAAACTGCTGAAGAAGGTTCAGCAGCTGAAGGCTGGCGACCGTCATGTCATCAAGACCTGGTCGCGCCGCTCCACTATTTTCCCGGAAATGGTTGGGTTTCGGTTCGGTGTCCATAACGGACGCGATCACGTCGAAGTTGTGGTGTCCGAAGATATGGTCGGACACAAACTAGGCGAATTTTCCCCCACTCGCAAATTCGTCCGTCACGGTGGCCGTCTGCAGAAAGAAGTGGAAGCGGCCGCGGGCGAAGCAGCCGCCGTTAAGTCGGAAGAGACGGCCGCTCAATAATATGAAAGTCAGAGCGATTCATCGCAATGCCCGCATGTCGCCGCGGAAAATTCGGCCCTTGGCTCGGTTGCTGCGCGGGATGCCCGTACGCGAAGCGCGCCATCAGTTAAAGTTTTTACCGGGTAAAGCCCCGGCCATTGTGGAGCAAGTATTGCACTCGGCGGTGGCCAATGCCGTTAATAATTTTGAATTAGAGGAAAGTAAACTTGTCGTAGCGGATGTTTTGATTAATCAAGGGCTAGTGATGAAGCGATCGCAACCAGTTTCTAAGGGCATGGCTCATCCTATTTTAAAGCGCTCCGCCCACGTTATGGTGGTAGTTGACGACCAGGGGAAAGTTAAAGGCGCTAAGCCGACCAAGAGAAAAACCAACATCGAGGAACTGTCGGCCGATGAATATTCAGCACAGCAAGCCGCCCAGCCCGCAGCCACGCAGGAGATTACCGAAAAGGCAAGCGAAAAAAATGCCACGCCGGTGCGATCGGTGGAAACCAGTAAGGACAAGACCGAGTATACCGCCTTTCAGAAAACTAAGATGATGCAACAGGGTGGCGATCGGAAGAAATCGCATCGCCGTAAAGATGCTTAACGAATCGTGATTCACATATGTTTGTAAGATTAACTAAAAATTCAAAACTCAAAATGCAAAACTTAAAATTAAAACACAAAACTACTTGTCGTTCTTTTGAGTTGATCAGTTTTAG
>CAZUSC010000009.1:0-4280 GCA_964622915.1 uncultured Candidatus Saccharibacteria bacterium
AGCGCTTAATTAAAAAATATGCGGCCGCGGCCGGTATCACTAAAAACATTACGCCACACACGCTTAGGCATTCTTACGCAACAGATTTGCTGAGCAACGGTGCGGACATCCGCCAAGTTCAAGCGCTGCTCGGCCATGCCAGCATCACCACCACCCAAGTTTATACGCACTTAACAGATACCCACCTGCGCGAGGTGCACGAGCGATTTCATCGCAGAAGAAAAAGAAATTAGAAAATGGAAAATAGAAATTGGTAACGGGTAAATAAGTGGGCGCCGTTCGTCTACAACCTACTCGCTACAAACTAGCCGGCTATCTGCCGGCGAGGATGTCGTGGGCGCAGGGTAAGTCGCGATTTTGTTCAGCGTCGAGGAGAACTTGACCAAGGCGCGTCCAGCGACCATTGCCTTGCGCGCGGTTGCCGCGGTAATTAAAGGGGCTCAGTAGAACATCCACACTGGTTTGCAGTTCAATTAAACCGTGACGGGCAAAAATATCATCAATCAGCAACTTCTCGATTACCACGGGCAGCGCACTTCGCTCGTACACTTGGGCAAAGCGGCGGAACTGACCTTGCGGCGGCCAATTAATTTCTTGTTGCCAAAGCGGCTCAAAAACTTCGATCAAGGAATGAGCCATCTCATGCGTGTTGTAGATATGGCCGGCATGCACTTCTTCACCCAGTTCCCAAATAAGCGGCAAGTAATTTTGCATTAGCCCGACATATGTCCGCCACTGGCCGGCATATTGATCCCAGTCCACGTGATAAACATCGGCGTGCCAGATTATATAGAATTGCTGCGGCAAGGGCAGTGCCAAAAAGCGATCAGTGCGAGATTGAATGGTGACCAGCCGCCCTTTATAAACACGCAGCAGTCGCAGCGATTGCAGAATGTGCCGTACCCGCCGCAAATTAGGACAACTCCATTCGTGCTCCACCGCCACATTAACCATAGAATCCAGTGAGGGCAGCACCTGCACTAGGCGGTTTAATTCATGACTATCAATTGTCCAGCCGTTTTTTTCGGCGACCAACGCCGCTGGCCGCTGGCCAATTTCCTCCAACATGGCTCTGGCATCGCGCAAAACTACGCTTTGTAGGACATCTTTACTAGTGAGCGGCAAGTCCAGCGACGAAGCGGCCTGCGGGTGATAGGTGTGCCAAGTGCGACTAATGACCTTGCGCCATTGCTGGAGCAAGGCTTGGGAATTTTCTTTCATGTTGCGAGTAATAGCCCGGCAGGCTGTCTCGGGATCAGGAGCCTCGCCAATTAAGGCCGACAACTCCTGCGCATTCACATCGCCCGAAAACCCACTCAAAGTCCACAAGGCTTTCATGGCTTGCTCGGTGTTCCCCACCGCCTTGACTGGCACAGACGGCCGCGATCGATAACTGGCTTTTTGTGGCATATGTTCCTTTTCTATTGTACCCCCAGTGGCCGTAAATATTCCACTGATTTTGTTTTAAACAGCAGCCAGTTGTTTTTTCTGGCGGCCGCTGGCAGAACCTTTGACTGGCTGAAAGACAATGTCATCGCCCTTTAAAATGGCTCTAATATGCGACCCCTTACTGAATTGTCCGGAGAGAAGCAGGGTAGATAATTTATTTTCCAGTCGGCGCTGAATTTCCCGCCGCAGCGGACGTGCTCCGTATTGCGGATCAAAGCCATCTTGCGCCAGGCGATTACGAACTTCGTCGCTAATTTCCAACGTCAGCCCCTGCAGTAGAACTAGTCGCACTACATCTTTCAGCAGAAGATCAGTAATTTTCTGAACATGTTCTTTGGCTAATGGATGGAAAACAATTACTTCGTCCACTCGGTTGAGAAATTCCGGCCGGAAAGTTTCCCGCAATTTGTCATGCAGTAGTTCCTTGAGCTCTTTCCACTCCTTACTCTGGGTGTGGCCTGCCACGTCGCTCGCGAGCGACGTGGCCTGCTGAATCATGCTGCTGCCCATATTGCTGGTCATGATTATCAACGTGTTCTTAAAGTCGACAGTGCGACCTTGGCCATCGGTCAGACGCCCATCTTCCAATACTTGCAGTAAAATATTAAAGACATCGGGATGCGCTTTCTCTATTTCATCGAACAATATGACCGAGTAGGGTCGGCGCCGCACTTTTTCCGTTAATTGTCCGCCTTCTTCATGGCCGACATAACCAGGGGGACTGCCGATCATGCGCGACACGGCATGTTTTTCCATATATTCCGACATATCCAGGCGAATTAAGGCTTCCTGATTGCCAAATAATGTAGCGGCCAAAGCTTTGGTTAATTCTGTTTTTCCGACGCCGGTGGGTCCTAAGAAAAGGAACGATCCTTGCGGGCGCTTGGGGTCTTTAAGGCCGGCCCGATTGCGACGAATAGCTTCACTGACGGCAGTGACCGCTTCGTCTTGGGCGATAACGCGCGCATGCAAGTTTTCCTCCAGTTTGAGCAGCCGTTCGCGCTCCGAGGCCGTCATTGTTTCCACCGGAATTCCCGTCCAAGCGGCTAAGATACTTGCCACATCTTCTACCGTTACTTGCGGCTGCGCCGTACCCGTTTTCTTTTTCCAAGACTCTTCGAGCGAAGTAATTTCTTTGGCTAACTTAGTAATTTGTCCCTTCAGTGTCTGGGCTTTACTAGAATTCTTGGCTCGCTGGGCAGCTGATAATTCCCGCTTTAATACTTTTACCTCGTCCTGTTTCGCGGTTATAGCCGACGGTAAATCCATGCTAGCTATGCGCACCTTAGCCGCTGCTTCGTCCATTAAATCAATCGCTTTATCGGGCAGATAACGATCACGTAAATATTTATCGGATAGAGTGACGGCAGCCACAATTGCTTCATCAGTTATCGCCACTTTGTGGTGAGCCTCGTAGCGGTCTTTTAGTCCGCGCAGTATTTCAATGGCATCCGGCACTGCCGGCTCCGCTACCAATACAGGCTGAAAGCGCCGCTCTAGCGCTCCATCTTTTTCAATATGCTTTTTATATTCATTTAAAGTTGTCGCGCCAATAGTTTGCAGCTCCCCGCGGGCCAGAGCGGGCTTTAAGATATTAGCCGCGTCCATGGTACCGCCTTCGCCAGTCGAGCCGGCGCCAACAACCGAATGCAACTCGTCAATGAACAAGATAACTGTGCCCTTGGCGGCGGTGACTTCATCAATCACTTTCTTCAAGCGCTCTTCGAATTCACCGCGATATTTGGTTCCGGCCACCATGGCCGGTAAGTCCAGCGATAACACCCGTTTATTTTTTAATATATCGGGGATGTTTCCCTTAATGACTCGGGTTGCCAGTCCCTCGACGATAGCCGTTTTTCCAATGCCCGGCTCGCCAATAAGCACTGGATTGTTTTTTGTGCGCCGCGACAAAATCTGTACTACCCGCTGCACCTCATTGTGCCGGCCGATTACTGGATCCAGCTTGCCCTCTTGGGCTAGTTGAGTTAGGTCGCGGCTATATTGATCAAGTGTCGGGGTTTTACTTTTTGTTTTGGCCTGGCCCGTCTTTTTGCCCTTCTCACCCACGGCCGTTAACACCGCTTGGCGCAGTTTCGTCTCGGTTAAACCGTATTTCTTTAAAGTTTGGGCGGCCAGACCATCGTTTTCCTGGAGCAAGCCGATTAAAATATGTTCGCTGCCGACATAATCGTGCTCCAGATTGCGCGCGGCATGCCAGGCCAACTCCAGCGTCTGCTTGGCGCGCGGCGAGAGGTCCGGCGCCACACCCTCGGCGTATTTCTTCACATCCTTAGTCATGTTTTCTTGCAGATAGCCGACTAGTTCGGCCGGATCAATATCTAAATTCTGCAAAATCTTCCGCCCCACTTCTTTTTCTTCCGCCACGCCAATCAATAAGTGTTCAGTATCCAGAGCCGGGGAGCCAGCTTCTTGGGCTGTTTCGGCGGCTTTTTGCACTACCTGCTTAGCGCGGTCGGAGAATGCATCCAGAATATTAACGCTTTCTGTTGGCGTCTGCTGCGGCGCACCGGTATTGGGTAGGCCCGCATGCGAATGGCGGCCGAACCCAAAAAACGGATCGTCAAAAAATCCGCCCAGGTCACCAAAGCCAGGGAATTGCCCAAAAGGAGATTGGCGGCGCAGTCCTAATTCTTCCGCGCAGGCCTGACATAAATTAATGGTCTGACTTTGTCCATTAACCGTGCGTTGCGCTTGAAGAGTGGCTGGCCGGGAATTACATCGTTGACACTGCATAGATAAATTATAACAGCAAATTAGTGGTTATATCCTCCCCACTATTACGACTACATGCCCACTAGTCAATAACTCTA
>CAZUSC010000010.1:0-7954 GCA_964622915.1 uncultured Candidatus Saccharibacteria bacterium
AAGCCCAGACAGCCGCTGGGTCGTTCTCCTGCACGGCGGAAAATCCCAAAGAGGATTTGCGTCAATTCAAGACCAAAATGAAAGAGGTTAAGCGTGCTCTGCACTCATACCGCAAAGCCATCCGTAACTTAATCGTGGCGGTCAGAACAGTTGCTCCGGCCACCTCGCCCAGCCCTAGCGCATCGCCTTCGCCCACTCCTTCGGACAGTCCCTCTCCTACTCCCACACCGACACCGTAGTTTTTACACTATTACTATCTTTTATGGCTACTAATTACAAAAAGAACAGTCGCGTTTGGACCTACACTCTGGCAGCAGCGGTGGTCGTTGCTCTGGTGCTTTATTACTTGCAAACGCCTTCCCCGGGTAGCAAGCAGCCAGGAAAAGGGGAAGAAGACCTGGTGCCAATCGTCGCTGAATCACCAGGTGGAGTACCGGTGACTGATTCGGCCAGTCTTGATCAGTCCATTGGCTCGCGCCAGGATCTTCAAGAATCTATTTCTGCTATCGATTCAGTTGACGTCGACTATCTAGATGCCGGACTTGAAGCTAACGACCAAGACGCCGCCAATTTCTAAATAGCGTCTGGCGCGCGGAGAGTTGAGCATGTTGCAGCCATACTGGGTAGCAGAAATTGGCTGATCTAAACATTTTGGTTATCCCTTGTGCTTTTTAGGTTAGAAAGTGCTAGAATAGCGAGTAGAGGGACTTAATAATATAATCATAAAATATATGGCACCTAATGCAGCGTTTATGAAGCCGATGACGATCAGCTCCGATCTAGCTGTCGTAGTCGGCGCGGGACCAATGCCCCGATCGGAAGTAGTTAAGAAACTGTGGGAATACATTAAGAAGAACAATCTGCAGGATCCAGTCAATAAGCGCAATATTAACGCGGACGAGCCCTTGAAGAAGGTATTTGGCGGCAAAGCGACCGTCAACATGTTTGAAATGACCAAGCTGGTCTCGGCCCACCTGTCATAATAGGAAACAATAAAAAAGCGTAAGAGTGAATCGCCGGCGTACGCCGGCGATTTTCATAGCAATTTTTTGCCATCAATTATCCTCGAGTCGTCCCAATAGCAACAGTCGTTGTGCTATCATTAAAGTATGTCTCGTCGCAGTAAAGCTAATATTTCCCGCAGTTGGCACGTGGAGCGAGCCGGCGTGTGGCACAAACGGGCTCGGCGATCACACAGCCATAAATATTCGTTAGGCGACACCACCCGCCGCCCGAAAGCACGGAGTCGCAAGCGCATTTGGGTAGGTGCGTATATCCGTGAAAGCGGCAAAAGAATTGCTGGCCACTTTCGCCACGCCAAATAAAACGTTCCCTCAACGCCCCCAGCAATACCACAACAAGAGTAACAATTTTTTCTACTTGACTGTTTGGTCAGTTGTGCGAGGATGTAACATCATGCTTCTTAAAAGTTAACGGTGTTTCTATGATGAATTTCATAAAACTGTCACGTCAACGAGTGTTCTCGCGCATCGGTGCACTTACCTATTTAGGACTTATTTGCGGCGCCTTAGCCATTGCGGCCGCCTATGCTTCCAGTCACCATGGCGAAGTGGGCGGCGATCCGGCGGCGGTCACTTTCCTTTGGATTGCAATTATCTTACTGGCGGCTAAATTTTCTAGCTTAGTGGAACGATTTGGACAACCTTCTGTACTAGGCGAGCTGCTGGTCGGCGTGCTCTTAGGGAATTTAGTACTACTGGGTATTAATTTCTTCGAGCCCATTAAGAATAACGAAATCATCACTTTTTTGGCCGAACTTGGTGTGGTTATCTTACTGTTTCAAATTGGACTAGAATCAAACATTACTAAACTGCGAGCGGTCGGCGGACGGGCCTTTGCGGTCGCCACTGTCGGTGTGATCGCCCCATTTATCCTCGGTACCTACGTGGTCGGTCCGTGGCTGCTGCCTGGACTTTCTGACAATGCTTATCTTTTTTTAGGGGCGGCGCTGACCGCCACGTCAGTGGGTATTACGGCCCGCGTATTCCGCGACCTAGGCAGACTGCAGGATTCGGAAGCACAAATTGTGCTTGGAGCTGCTGTCATTGATGACGTAATGGGACTCATTATTCTTGCCGTCGTCTCCGCGATTGTGACTGTTGGCAGTGTGAGCTTCGGCACAGTTGGCGCTATTACAGGTAAAGCCATCCTTTTCCTGGTCGGCGCGATTGTTATTGGTCAGCTTTTGGCACCGCAGCTAGGCAAGCTCTTTAGTAGGATTCATAGCGGACATGGTATGAAATTCACATTGGCCGTGAGCTTTGGCCTGATCTTTGCCTGGCTAGCCAGTTTGATTGATTTAGCACCGATTGTCGGAGCCTTCGCTGCCGGGCTTGTACTTGATCCCGTGCATTTTAAGCACTTCCAGGCACCGCGTCTTATTAGTGATATGCGCAAGAGCATTGGCCAAGCCAAGACTAATACGGAACATCAGATCTTGCAGCAAGTTGACTCACATGAGCACTCCCATATTGACGAGTTGGTAGAACCACTGGCGTTCTTTGTGGTGCCGATTTTCTTTGTGGTAACTGGCATGAATGTGAATCTAGCCACGTTCTTGAATCCGTCGTTGCTGCTGGTGGCCCTCGCTGTTACTGTGGCCGCGATTGTCGGCAAACTTGTCACGGGGTTAGTGGCAGGTAGAGTGCGGCGTTCAATCGTCGGCTGGGGCATGGTGCCCCGCGGTGAAGTGGGCCTAATTTTTGCGTCGATTGGTCTGGGACTAGGAGTGGTCAGTGATGAATTGTATTCGGTCATTGTCATTATGGTCATTCTTACCACACTCATTTCACCAGTAGTTCTAACCATGTTACTGCGCCCCGGCGCAGCAGTGACCGCTCATTAGTTTACGGTTCTAGCTGCCAAGCCAATCGCCAGAATACCGAGAAAGTTTGCCACAAACGAAATAAGGAAGAATAGCCGATGCCGCGTCTTGGCAAAACCGAGCAGGGCAATACCAAGTTCGTCCGGCAGGGGTGAAGCGACCACCAGAAATCCCACAATAGCCAAAACCCAGCGAGCAGTCGGCAATCGAAGAATCTTCTTGAGCCTTCTTTTTCTATGCTTGAGTAATAACATCATGTCTTCGGACAGGCGGTCTTGGACAAAACGAAAGATAATGTAGTCGCCAGCGACGGCACCAATTGCGCCAGTTAAGGCTACTAACAATATGGAGTTGATTTGGGCCAGTTCTCCTAAGAGCACGGCCGCCGGAGCCGCCGAAAAGACCGAAGTAAAGAGGATGCCCGCCAAGAAACTGCCGATAAGGCGCCTCTCACCAACACTTGCCACGAATGATTCAAGCGCGCTGGACTTAGAGATAAGGACAGCAATAAGAATACTAAGGGCGATAATGCCTAGGTTTTGGTAGAAATGCGCGCGTCGTTGCATTTTTTGCCTACGCATAGTATCTATTATACTCCTTACCAAATTCAGATTTATTTTCTAGAACGAGGCGACCGCCGGATGCCAAGCAGAGAGTATACTGGAGTGTATGCAGAAACGTTGGCTTGTCCTGATGCTGCTAGTTGCGCTAGTGGGTCTTGGAGCGGTAGCATTGCTGTACTTCGGGCGAGAAAAATATAACACTGACGCTGCCCAGACCACAGCTAAGCAGAAGGGAAAGAGCCTTAGCAATGGTCAGTGTCAGGGAATGGATGTAGGGAAACTAGGTACTCTGCCTATGAAGTACGAAGATTTTTCGATGATCATCCCCTATGGTTTAGTGGTGGGGGACCATGTTACGCCCATTGACCACCAGTACTTCTCACCGACTGTCTTTCATTCGCCGCGCGACCAATATGAAGTACGGGCGATGGCAGACGCCCAACTTGTCGACGTTCAGCCGCGGGTAAAACCGCAGTACACCGAGTATCGCTTGGTGTTTTCAATAAGTTGCCGCCTCTTTTACTACTACGACTTGGTGACCAGCCTGGCCCCAGACATCAAGACTGGTATTTCCGTCAAAGAGGGCCAGGTCATTGGCCGCATTGGCGGCCAAACGTTGGACTTCGCCGTGTGGGATACCACCAAAACATTAGCTGGGTTTGTGAATCCACAGTCCTACCAAGAAGAAAGATGGAAAATACACACAGTCGACCCCCTTGAGTACTACACGGACGAGCTTAAAAAACTGGCGCTGGCAAAATATATTCGGATTATTCCCCCCACCAGCGGCAAAATTGATTTTGACATTGACGGCCGCTTAATTGGCAATTGGTTCCAAGAAGGCACGAATGGGTACGAAGGCACCAAGCGGCAAGCAGTCGAAGGCTACTCCCGCACCCATTTGGCTATCGTACCTCATCATCTACAGCCCAGCGTGTATGTGGCGTCCTTTGGCAACTTTGCCGGCCAGTTCAAGCAGCTAGTTATTAAAAATAAAAGTCCAGACCCCAAAAACGTGACGGTGGGTTCCGGTTTAGTGAAATATGACCTCGCTGATTTTAGGCTTCTTAAGGCCGATGGTGCTCAATGGGATAGCATGAGTTTTGCTAAAAACCCCAAAGTAAAAATACTCGAGGGATCCGCGAGCTGTGCTTTGTACCAGCTCCTGGCTGACCGGCGTCTCAAAGTAGAAGTCTTCCCGAACACTGCCTGCAGCAACGTCGGCGGGTTCACCAGCCGGGCAGTCGTCTATACACGGTAGATATACAACGAGCGGGGTAACCGCACCAAATAATACTTCGACCACGTCAGCGCCGACAAAAAAAGACCCATGAGGTCGGTCAGCCTGTAGTGCCGGCTACAGTGTTTCTAAGGGTTAGAATGTATCGGTTGGACTTAACCTCAACAATTAAAAAAGCGAAAGCATCACTTTAACCCTATCGCCAGACAGGATTAATTTGTGAGTAATTGTTGTTGTTCGCAAACTCAGGATTAATTTCAATAAAGTCCTGGATTACTTTGAAGTCCGTACCATCAGTATTGATAACCCCGATCATCATCCCGGCCTTACCGCCTTTGGTAACCGCACCATCAAAGACAATCTGGGTACCGTCAGGCGAAAAGTCGCCGTCCAGAGGGAAATTGTTGAAGTCGCCAGTGTGTTGGGTGTCCCGTTCAAGCCCAACAGCTCTTAACTGTGCCAACAAGCGTTCCTTGAGGTCAAATAGTAGTTGGCCGCTCGTAAGATCATAGACTTGCATAGTAATTGGTACCAGGAGCCGCTGATCATCATCCGAGATAGCTAGATGAAGCCAGCCAGCTTTCGGAATGGTCAACACCTCTCGGCTCTGGTCTACATCATAGATATGGATATCAACACCAAGCGTGGCGCTAAAGGTGCTGTAGGCGATCTTATTGGAGCGATGAAACCAAGACGGCGACTCGGCTGGCAAACCAAGCACGGCCGGGCTAATACGTTGATAGCTGCCACTAGCTAATTCGATGACGTAAATTCCCAGATCTGTTGGGTTAGTGGAGTTTGGCCGCTCAGCTGCCTGCGCTGCTACCCGCTGGCCGTCCGGCGAAAGACTCGGCCGGGCAATCTGATACAGCCCTTGAACACGCGTCGTAACAGCTTGGCCGTTGGGGCGAACCCGCCGTATGACATTGTCTTCCGCAAAGACCATTATCTCGTCATTGATATCAAAATCTACCGGGGTCATTGTAATCTCGAAGCTGGCTGGCGGTTCCAGCTGAGCCAGTTGGGCGCTGGGATTTTTCGGATTCGCCAGCCGGTAGTAAATACCCGGCGAGAATGTGGTCGGGGTCGGCGCAGTGGTTTTATCAACTCTGGATACCAAGACGCGATAGCCAATAAACGCCAGGCTGGCAGTGGCAGCCAGTAGGATCAGAGTTTTGATCAGGCTGACCCCATTATCTATTATCCATCCATCGGACATGTGTTTTTACCTATCGCAGCGTAGAACCCACACCACGAGAATACCGCTTCAAAGAATGCGAAGCCGGAGAAGAAGATAACTATAGGGCTCCAGGTGGTAGTAATCGCCCACAAGAGCAATCCTAGGCCAATAGCGAGACGGAGCAAGCGGTCGCCTTTGCCAATATTCTTATGCACGCCATGCATGGTGCCCTTTGCCACGCGCTTCAAAATTGCTCGGTAGATGAGGCCGACAATACCGGCAAGAACGTACATTATGACTATGAGCCCCCAACCGAATGGCGAAAGGATAAATCCTATTGGCGATTCATTGAAAAAGTTTTTCTTGAGCTCGGGGATCACGGTGAGCGCATTCATCCCTTCCTTGCCGTCAAAAGCTTCTATCTCGCCTATGGCAAGCGAATACTTGCTATCGTTCTCGCTACTTGAGACCCGTATCTCGTATTCACCGGCCTCTGCGCGCGCTTTGTATTCCGGCCCCATCCAGTAGGTGTCGCGACCAAATGGCTCAAAAAACTTGGTCCACTCAAAGTTCGTGCCGTCAAGCTTTGCGAGCTCCGCGCCGTCTTTTAAAATAACTGCCGAGACATCCTTTTTCTGCCCCAGAATATCCGGCACCAAAACATTTACATACAAATCAAATGCCTCACTTGCCTGTATGACATACACATCCGGCACACCGGCGAGCGTGCCATAATACGCCTTTGAAACTTCAGGATCAGTAACCGTTGTAAGCCGACTCTCCACAATCCTCGGCTGATGCGCCAAAGCAAGCGCCGGCGCCAAAACAACCATCGCAACCGTGAGTGAAGTTATTTTCCGAATTTTGGATTGTGAATACCGGTTGCAGGTGGTCATAAGTTCATTTTAGCATTTTTGCAACAAAATACCCTCCCGCCGTGCCCCGTAGGAGCGGCGTTAACCCCGTAGATCCCGCCTCAGCGGGATTCTTCGGGGCTGTGGTACTGGGGTTCGCGCGTGCGACCTCAATTTCTTAATAAATAGTGGCTGACCCCATTCCCATCGAAAACTACAGTTTGAGCTAAAAGAACCCTTTAATACAGTAGTTGCTACTCGGCATCATCCTATTGGGCTCTAAGGGACGAAGAAAGTGCGAACCAAACTTGCCTTGCATAAACGGCCTACTTTCAAGCCGGAAAAAAGAAAGTGCTCGACACTTAAGTCCAAGCACTTTTGTTTCCTATCAGGGCATTGCTACCGCAGGGCTTATGAAGTCCTTTCGCCCAAAACACGATCAATCACACCAACGGGAAGTCCTGCTGTTACTCGCTGAGCCCTCAAGGCCTGGAGGTCACCCGTAGATCTTCCACTCGTTTCGGCGTAGCGCTGTCCATACGCTTTACCTCCCGCACGCACTCGAGCTGCTGCTCGGTTAGCCCTATTGTGATAAGCGACGCCACACAGCAGTCCCTCAGCCTCGCGTTCAGTAATCAAACTATCAAGCTCTACATCCGACAGCACTTCCGTCTCTGCGTAGCGCCGTCCATATGTTTTGCTACTCAACGACCGAGACCGCGGTGAACGAGAAGACGAAGAACGACTTGAAGACACAGACTGCTTACTTTCCCCGCGCAACCAACGAAAGAGTTTGCGAAAGATCATACTTCACCTCCGATCTAGAACAAGAAAATGTCAGTAAAAGCCTCCCAAAACAAGTTTTCCGAACATCATCGAATATGTCAACTGCCTGACTCACCATTGCATAGCTCCGCATCGTGAACGACGTTAGAACTATTTTTCGGAGTCAAAATGATTATATCTATATACCAGACTTAAGGCCACAGGGGCAGATTTAGTTTATTGATAAATGAGGCAAGTCGTTCTATTATGAATATCATGAAGTCAAACTGGAAAAGGATACTAGGTATTGTACTGATAATCTACGGTGGCCTAGGCACCATTAGTGGGGTTGTAGATTTTTTTGACCAAGGAGATGTCAATTTTCTCTCTAGTGCCTTTGCTGTGTTAATGCTTATTGTGGGTATCAACCTTTGGCGTAAAGGTACTGATACGATGAAATCCCATTCTAACGACGATAAATAATCTCAATCTCCGCGGTGTACCAAG
>CAZUSC010000011.1:0-5173 GCA_964622915.1 uncultured Candidatus Saccharibacteria bacterium
GGCGATTGCGGAAACTCGCTCGGCCGGTTTGGCAGTTAAACTGGTAACGGGTGACCATATTGCCACCGCTCGCTCGGTAGCTCGACAGGCCGGTCTGTCAACTAGCCGCAGCAGCACCATACTTGGTGAGAATCTTCAGCAAATGTCGGATAAGGAATTAGTTGAAGAGATCGATCATATTAACGTGTTTGCCCGGGTGGAACCGCTGGATAAACAGCGGATTATTAGAATCCTACAGAGTAAAGGCCACGTGGTCGCCATGACGGGAGATGGCGTTAATGACGCCGTGGCGCTCAAAAGCGCTGATATTGGCGTGGCGCTAGCCAGCGGCTCCGATATCGCCAAGGATTCTGCCGACTTGATCCTTCTTAACAACAGTTTCTCGACTATTGTGGCAGCTATTAAAGAAGGACGGGTGCTGCGAGATAACGTCCGTAAAGTGATGGCTTTTTTGTTTCCCATCAATGCCGCCGAGGTTGCGATGTTTTTTGTGAGTATATTTTTGGGATTACCCCCTCCGCTGCTACCAGCGCAAATTTTATGGATCAACTTGGTTACTGCTGGCACCTCCGATATTGCTCTGTCGCTGGAGCCGGCTGAAGACAACCTAATGAAGCGCAAGCCCGAAGATCCCCAATCCCCGCTGCTGGGTCGCCGTCATATCCACCACATTCTGTTCAGTGGATTAATAATGGCAATCTCCACAATGGGAGCTTTTTGGTATTTATTGCAGAACGGAGCCGACCTAGCCTATGCCCGGACAATTGCTTTCACCCTGCTAGCTACTTCGTCTTTGCTATCAGTGTGGAGTTTCCGCTCACTACATGCCACTATTCTCCAACGCGGCTTTTTTAAAAATCCTTGGGTCTTAGTTTCCGCCGGCTTTTCTTTCCTGCTGCATCTTTGCGCTATTTACATCCCACAATTTCGCTCGTTCTTTGGTACTGTTCCCCTTAACCTACTTGATTGGCTAGTTATAGTCTCAATTGCTATTGTGACAGTTGCCATTGTTGATTTGCGCAAAAAAATATTGCCAGTCCGTGCCTACGCCAGCTAAATCGCGAGGAACGTGGGGCGAGGAAGTTGCCCGTCAATATTTGGAAAATAAGGGTTATAAATTTATTACTGCCAACTGGTCATGCAAGGCAGGGGAGATTGATTTGATAATGCACGAGGGCGGCGAACTTATCTTTGTCGAAGTCCGCCTGCGGCAACCCACAAGTTTTGGTGCCGGCATTGATACAGTGGCTTGGCAAAAACAGCGCAAACTTATCCGCGCCGCCCAATGGTATTTGCAGGCCACTAACCAGCAACATTTACCCGCCCGCTTTGATGTTGTTTCCATTACCCATGAAGACGGCCAGGACCCAAAAATAGAGCACATTGAACACGCCTTTGCTCTAAACTAAGGTTTAGAAAATAGAAATTAGAAATCAGAAATTAAGTTGACGCCAAGCACCGCTTCGTGCTACAAAAAGGACATTAGAAGCCGCGCAAAACGCGGCTTCCCTGCTAAAAATATACTTACTACTTCATACTTAATACTTACTACTAATAAATATATGGCGGACGAAACACCCTCATTCAGCCTGGCAATTGATCAAATTGTGGCCGAAAAAGGCATTAGCAAAGAACGCGTCTTAGAAACTATCGAAGCGGCGATTGCGGCTGCCTACCGGAAAGACCATGGCGAGCGTGGCCAGGACATTCGGGCTGAATTTAATGAGGAGGACGGCTCTGCCCGTTTATTTAAAGTGGTGACAGTAGTAGCTGATGAAGAAGTGGAAAATGCGGCTGCCCAAGTTAGTATTACCGAAGCCAAGGAAAAGGATAAGGAAGCTGAAGTAGGCAAGGAATACGTGGAAGAAGTAACGCCAACCGATCCGCACTATGGCCGCGTGGCGGCCCAAACGGCCAAGCAAGTAATTATCCAGCGCATTCGGGAAGCGGAGCGGGAAGCGACCTTTGACGAATACAAAGAAAAAGAAGGCGAGATTATTTCCGGCATAGTCCAGCGCATTGAGGGTGATATTGTTTTCATTGATATCGGCCGAACAACAGGAGTGCTTTTTCCCAGCGAGCAAGTACGCGGTGAGCGCTATCGCGTTAATCAGCGTATCCGCATTTATGTCGTTAAAGTCGACCTGTCCAGCCGCGGCCCGGAAATTGTCTTATCGCGCAGCCACCCCGGCATGTTGCGCCGTCTATTTGAGTTGGAAGTACCAGAAATTTTTGCCGGCAGCGTAGAAATAAAAGGAATTGCTAGAGAAGCGGGCGAGCGCTCCAAAATCTCTGTTTGGGCCAAGGAAGAAGGCATTGATCCGGTGGGAGCTTGCATCGGCCAGCGCGGTACGCGCATCCAAACTATTATTGCTGAACTGTCCGGCGAAAAAATTGACGTCATCCAGTGGGATGAGGATCAGGCCCATTACATCGCTAATGCCTTATCGCCCTCGCGCGTAGTTGCCGTTGATGTTTTTGAAGCCGATAAACGCTCAATAGCGCACGTCGATGAAGACCAATTGAGTCTAGCCATCGGCAAACGCGGTCAGAACGTCCGCCTGGCTGCCAAACTTACAGGCTGGAGAATCGACATCGTCAAAGCCGGCGAAGAACAAGCCGTGGAAGGCGGCACGGCCACCCCAGATGAAGATAAAGCTACCGAAGACAAGAAAGAAGAAGTCCCAGCCGAAGAAACCAAGGAAGAAAAAGTAGAAGCGGCAATAGCTGAGGAGGCAATCCCTGAACCCGCCAGCAAGAAAGAGGAAGGCAATCCCTCGGATGAACCCAAAGAAGATAGCTCCGCTGAATCGGAAGATAAATAAAGGCGCTCTAAAATATTCTGCTCAGGCAGGATTTTTTTTATTTTAAGGATAGTGCTAGTATTATTGCTGTGAATATAGAACGCGAAAAAAAGGGTACTGGCGACTCCTATGTCATATTGGGAGACATCAGAGCCTATGGTGAGCCGGCCGGAGTGCTCGACACAGAAGAAGTAAGCAAGATCCAGAAAACCAATGAGGGGATCCTGCACGTCACACGCCACCTCACTCATTTATCTGACAAGGCACGATCAAAATTAGTAGGAATGGAAATAGCCGAAGGTGGTACTACAGTGACAACAGATGATAAGTTCGTCGATGAGCAATTAAAATCAAAAGGGTCAAAGTTCAATAAAAAAATAACAGACCCCGACTTGCTAATGGATACCTGCATACATGTGCTGGAAGAAAAAATCCGGAAAGGAGAGGAAATTGCTTGGATAGCATCTCCGGCCGGACCCCTGAGAGCAAGAATACAAGTTGATGTCAGCGCCGACTTAAAAGAGGTGTTCGGATTAGAAGCAAGCGAGCTATTGGGCACTGCCTCGGTCACAGAAATAACGCCCGATATTGCCAGCCAGATAAAAAAGGAACAAAGAGGCCAGGGAGAACAGCGTGATCGTATTGAAATAAATGTCCTGGAAGCGGACGAAGCTCCGCAGACCGATAATTTGATAATTGAATTACAGAAAGAAACTCCTGACAGCCCGCCTATTTTTTATACGGCGTACACTGGTATTCTGGCGCCGCAGTTGCCTCGCGCAGAACAACAATCTCCCGAAGAATTGGCCTACAACCAAGAATGGTGGGACCGCCATACTTTTATCAAGGAAAGAGAGGATAAATAAATAAAAACCGACTGTGTTTCAAGTCGGGGAAGGGAGCGCGATAACCCAAATTTTGCTTGTTAAGCAAGGATGCCCGGATGCGTCTTTACGTAATCGAGGATCACGCGGACAACAACCTCCGGACGAAGGTATAAGCCTTCTTCAAATCGGAAATAGGCATCATCGCCCATCCCACCCTCGGGCTTTCTGGCTTTAAGAAGCTGATCCTTCGTTTCCTGCAGATGTGTACAAACGGCGACCACGCCTTGATCTCTCAACAGAGGATGCTCGGGTTCTAAGTGGTCACCCTCTAAAAACAGAGGATCTTTTTGAATGTCTCGCATAACGTCCGAAAAGTCAGTTTGATCAAGGTCGAATGGATCAGCCGTCATGTTGTTCTCCTGTAAAATGTGCAAGTACCCACTTAAGAGCGTCTATTAATATTTTATATTAGTCAAACAGCGGAGAAATTGACGCGGAATAAATAAAGAAAAACCGACTCGAGTTTCAAGTCGGGTGATTAATGTTTCAGCGGAGCAGTTGTGGCCCGCTTTTTTACTTCTCTTTCTCCCGAACAACGAGAATGCGCTTTTGTTCGTCAAACTCAATCAGTTGCCACGGGGCGCTGCGGAGATCACTAACTTCAATGGATTGACCCGTTAACAAAAAGTGGGCTTGAGCGGCATAGGCTACCAGCGGCTTGGGGCGACCGAGATTTGCTTGGCACACGCCCCTGCCCTGTATTTGGACAGTAATCTTGCCCCTTATATGCATGCTCAAATCAGGACCTTCTTTATATTTTTTGGGCATTTTTTCAACTCCCGGCTGTGACGTCATGAAATGTACGCACTGATTATAGAAGCGGCTATTCTCAAATGTGTCAATTAGGAATTGTCACTGATTGATTACTAATATTTGAACGTTAAATAAAACTGTGCTACCCTTTAGATCATCGTTTGCACCTTAGAACATAGCCATGCTCTACAGACCGCCAGGCCTGTTTGCTATCGTTGTGAGGTGCGTGACGTGGTACGTTTCTTTCGCTTCCGCAAGCCCTGGAGGAATTTGCCTATGATTGCGTGATCAAATAAAGTCCCTCATGCGGGACAGAAGTTGACTGGCTGGTAAAACAGCCCCCGGCCGCCACGACGCTTGATTCTTATATCGAGTCGTCGCGGCGGCTTTTTTCTTTATATAAATTATTATTCTATTCATAAAAAAGCCTGCTTCTTTTGTTAAAAGCAGGCATCGCTGTTACTCAACTACTCCCATTCCATCGTTGCCGGCGGCTTAGGTGTGAAGTTATAAACCACGCGGCCGGTATCTTTTATTTCACGCGTTACCCGTTCAACGGCCCGGTCGATCACACTTCGCGGGATGTCCGGTACGTCTGCGGTCATAAAGTCCTCTGTCACAAAAGCTTGCAGTACAATAGTCCAGCCTACATGACGAGCATCGCCATGCTGGCAGACTGAACGGCTCTGAGTAACTTCGGCCATCGCCTGAGATACTTTCTCGTAATAA
>CAZUSC010000012.1:0-2585 GCA_964622915.1 uncultured Candidatus Saccharibacteria bacterium
GCCAAGGGTTCTCGACGTCAAAGGCAACATCCCGTTTTTGCAATGGCAAGGTGAGGACAAGCTAATCTATGCCGTGCAAAGCGGCAGCGAGTTCGTCTTTTGGCGGCTAGATAACAGCGGGCGGCAAGTGCCTTTGGCGCGTCTGCCCGGTGTGCTGCGCTCGGCTATGATTGATACCAGCAGCCGCTATCTGGCTTTTCTGGCCAGCACATCGCCCGGCTCGACTCGGCGGTATGTGGTAGATCTTTCCAATGGCGCAGTCGGGGACCAAGGGGTTATCACTCCTTATGGCAAATATGCTTATGTGGTTCAAGCCACGCTACCGGCAGCCAGCCAAAACGATGTGGCAAATAATATTTCTGCGCCGCTAACGGACGGGCAATTAGTCGCTTTTATCACTAATCATCTGGGCGAGATTGTGTCTTCGCTTACGGCGCAAGCCGAGAGAATAGTTGTAACTGACCTGCCTAACGCAGCATATCTTGATTACGTCGAGCCCGGTAAGGCGCCGCAGCGTTTGCTGGTTTTAGTGAACGACGCTATTCATGCCGAGTGGTCGGTTTTAGCCAGGTATGCCGCGGCAGGAGCCGAGTGGCAAAAGGTGCAAGGCGGGGGCCTGAACGATCCAAAGCCCGCACGGCTTTACGAATGGGAGGCATCGGTTCAACAGTGGGTACTGAAACAGTAGTAAGTAGAAGGTAGCAGGTAGTAAGTATTCGGACGGTAGTCCATACTTGATACTTTCTACTTTATACGCTATACTCCGTTTCTATGAGTCAAGACAATATCGTGCGTTTGCAGTGCCAGGAGTGCAAAATGTTTAACTATCATACTCACCGAAATTTGCGTCCTCAAGATGGCAAAAAACTTGCCTTGAAAAAATTCTGTGCTCGCTGTCGCAAACATCGGGATCACGTCGAAAAAGCGAAGAAATAGGGCTAGCAGTAGCCTCAAAATCTCAAAGGCTTTACAATAGCCATGCACGGGGGCGTGGTCTAATGGCATGATGTTCCTCTCCAAAAGGAACGACGGGGGTTCGATTCCCTCCGCCCCTGCCGCGTAAAATTCCGCTACAGCGTAGCGGAATCACGCGGCTTCGCCGGAAGCGAAGACGTGTGAACAAGGCCGCCTTAATAGGTGGCTTTGTTTTGACGAGCCACGTGATGGCGGAGCCATTTTGCGTGGCCAATTATAAAGGCTGATTTTCTACGTCAGGACCTGCTGAATAAAAAACCGCTCGGTAGAGCGGCGAATGATGAAGATAAGAGTAAGGATAGCTTGAACCTGATATAATGAGACCATCATGATTATTGACGCTCATACGCACATTGGGAAAGTAGGAAGGGATAACCAGGACGTAACTGCTGCCGACTTACTCCAATCCATGGAAGAGGCCAGCATAGATTACTCCGTGGTCATTGCCAAAGATTATTATGATCCATCTACCACCACACAAAATCTACTTAAAGAATGCCGTGATGAAAAACGCTTAGGAGTTGTAGCCAGTCTTCATTTTGGCGGAGACATCCCAAGCCAAATTGAACAGCTTAAGACCAGCCTAGAGGAAGGAGATGTTTTAGGTGTAAAGTTTCTAGCTGGGTATGAGAACTATTACCCAACGGATAAGAAAATAACTCCACTGTATGAATACTGCCAAGAGTATGGCTTCCCAGTTGTTTTCCATACCGGCGTTCTGGCTGCTGGTTCACAAGGCATTCTTAAGCAGATACACCCGCTCAACGTAGACGAAGTGGCTAACCGGTTTCCTGATTTAAAAATTGTCATGGCCCACCTAGGTAATCCTTGGGTTGTGGACTGCGCAGCCGTAGTGAACAAAAATCCAAACGTGTATGCAGACCTATCTGGCTTTTTTCCAGAATATCAGTCAATCACCATGGATGAAGTTAATTTTTTCACCAAAACAATAAAGGACTTCACAGACTTCGCAGGGGACCTAAGTAAGTGTCTCTTTGGGACAGATTATCCACTCTACAACCAGAAGGAATATCTTGGTGCTGTTCAACAGTTAGACATGACAGATGAGGGAAAAGAGCGGGTGTTTTGGCAGAATGCTAAGGAAATATTTAAAATAGGCGTTTGAAATTGTTGGACGCTGATTCCAAATTAGGTATTGTGAGCTGTCCAATAGCCTGTCCCAGTAAAGTTCTAACTCGTCCTTAATCTCTTGCCAGTGCTGATTCAAAACCATGTTTTGCGCTTATATTCACGATAGTCTTCGCCGAACTTTTCCAACAATACTTTTTCCTCAGCTACTGCTCTCCATATAGAGCTGCCGATAGTGATGATGGCTACAGCTAAAAGCAGAGGGGATTTCGATATCATTGCTAAGCCGACAGTAGCCAATGAAACGCCTACATATATTGGATGTTTCAGCTTTGTGTATATCCCTTTTGCCACCAGTTGCTTAGCCTTTGGAAGGAGCGCAAAGGAATCTCCGAGTGTTAGATGCGCAGTCCAATATATGAGCAATCCAATTATTAATAAGAGCGCTCCAACCTGAGCCGTAGTGCCTCGTATTCCATAGAAGTAAAGGATCATTAATGAGAGAATAACTCCAATGGGCG
>CAZUSC010000013.1:0-3797 GCA_964622915.1 uncultured Candidatus Saccharibacteria bacterium
GTAATAAATTAGCGGTTCATCGCAGCGCCAGCAATGCGGATAGCTATGCTTTACGTTTTTTTTCTTGAAAAGCATCCCACGTGTATTTAAGTCTTCAATAATTTTGGGGTTCGCATCCCAAATAAGCTGCCCGCCCCATTGGGGCACTTCTTTGAAAAAGATGCCATTGGTATCAACAGTGCGCAGAATGGGTAGGTTAGCTTTTTTAGCCAGCTCATAATCTTCTGTACCAAACGCTGGCGCAACGTGAACTAAGCCAGTTCCTTCTTCAGCAGTGACGTGCGGCCCTTCAACTAATCCATACCGCTGGGCCTCTACACCAAGACTAGCGGCCACTTCGGGGTACAGTGGTTCATACGCAACGTCACGGAAGTCAGTCGGGCTCCAGTCCTTAATAATGGTTGCCGCATCACCCAATACCGGCGCTACTCTATCTTTTGCTAGAAAATAGTGTTCGCCATTGAGCTCGGCTATCGCATAGTCAAGGTCAGGGTTATAGGCAACCGCAACATTAGCCGGGACTGTCCAGGGCGTGGTGGTCCAAACAAGTATGTAGAGACTCTGTTTTTGGTAGCGCTCGTTGTCCTCAGCGTTACTCCACGAAGAATGCACGTGGCTCAGCTTCAGTTTTACGTAGACACTTTCGTCCGTCCGATCCTTATAAGCCATACTCGTTTCGAAGTTAGACAGCGGCGTGGCGCAACGGACGCAATAGGGGGTAGAGCGGAAATCTTTGTAGACCAAGTCTTTTTCCCATAGTTGCTTGAAGACCCACCACTCCGATTCCATATAGTCACGGTCAAGAGTGGCGTAGCCGTTGTCGTAATCCGCCCAACGTCCCATACGCTTAAGTGTGGTGGTGAATTCATCAATATAACGAAAAACTACCTCGCGACAGCGCTGGTTAAACTTGGCAATGCCCATTTTTTCAATATCACGCTTGGTTTTAAGACCAAGCTCTTTTTCTACTAATACCTCTACCGGCAGGCCGTGAGTGTCCCAGCCAACGCGGCGTGGGACATAGTAGCCTTGCATCGTTTTGTAACGAAGCACGGCATCTTTAAGCGCTGATTGAAGAATGTGTCCGTAATGGGGCTGGCCGGTGGCATAAGGCGGCCCATCATAAAATGTGAACAGCTGACCGGCTTTGTTTTGCTCAAGAGACTGCTCAAATATTTTTTCTTTGTCCCAATAATCCAAAATTTCCCGCTCGAATTTATCACTGTCAACGCGAGCGGCTACCTCTTTAAATGTTTTTTTGCTATCCGAGGCCGACATGTAGACAGCATAAGACGTGGCCTGCAAACCGGCAAACTAAGTAGAAACCCAGACGCAAGTACTATTAACTTTTTTTCTGCTTTGATTTGCTAAGTTTTGCTGGCTTTTTCTGGGCGGCGGCTACTTCCTGGTAAACCTTCATGACTTGTTTAACGCGCACCCCCAATCAACCTGCTCAATATCATCTGTTTCCATTACTGCTACTTGTTCCTCGGGACAGCTATGCTCTTCCACAAGCAGTGTCTTGTCCGACCGCTTGTTAACAATTATTCTCTTGGCCCGCCGGCATAGTTGGGAGAAAGCGGCTCGCGCCCCTAACATGAACGTGCGCACGAATAAATTACTCTCACTCTTGCCCCGGGGCACGTAATGGAATGATGTGATGATCTTGCCTGGATACAGGAAGGGAATAAGGCCCTCCGGAGAATGGAAAACGTCTAACCTGGCCGTGCTTAAAAAACCCGAAATCAGCATATGTGAATAGAGGACGGGCAAGTATTTGCGATAGTGTACAAAAGGAAAATGTTTTATTTCCACATTAGCCCGCTCAAAACGCTTGGTGTTCTTCATGCGGCTGTCAAAGAAAAGCACCCATTTATGCTCGCCCTTTTTATCACTGTCCAGCAAGTTCAACACGAGCTGTTCAGTATAACGGGCTATTTTCGGGTCATACCGCTTATGCTTGGGCAGTATTATGTGGGCATCGATACCGATTCGCATGGCTGAAAATAGAAATTAGAAAATAGAAATTGAGACTATTTTTAACGTACGCGGAAAGTCGGCTGGAGTAAAGTAAAACGGTATGAAACCAGCAAAAAGCCTAACAATATCGACGTATCTAGTTTCTGATTTCTAATTTCCAATTTCTACATACCTACATTACATCCGGCTTACTGATGCCAAGCAGATCCAAGGTAGCGCCCAAGACTTTGCGCGCGGCCAGCACCAGGAGCAGACGATCATTCACCATATATTTGTTGTCGGCCGCCAGCACGGGCACGTTCTTGTAAAATGCCTGTACTGCTTTGGCCAAATCATGCGCGTAGTAAGTCAAACTGTGCACTTCAAAATTCTCGGCAATGTTTTCCAGCACTTCCGCTAGTCTAAACATTTGCCGCATTAAATTTAATTCAGCCGGCTGATTTAGTTTCGGCTGGTCACTGGCCGAGAGTACTTGGTCGGGCGAGCTCATTACTCCTTGCTCCTGTGCTTTGCGCAAAATTGATTGCAAGCGGACATAGGCATACTGCACGTAATAAACAGGATTGCGCTCACTGCGCTCGCGCGCTAAATCCAAGTCCAGCTCCATATGGCTGCTTAAGTTGTGCTGGACTAAGAAAAAGCGGGTGGCGTCATATCCCACATCCGCAATCAAATCTTGCGGCCCATACACTTCGCCTGCCCGTTTCGATAACTTAACCGGCTTGCCCTCCCGTACTAAATTGAGCCATTGCCCAACCACAAAATGCATCTTTTCAGTGTCGTGGCCTAACGCCTGCATCGCCGCTTTGAGCTTGGGCACATGGCCCTGATGGTCGGCGCCTAAAAAAGTAAAAATATGGTCAAATTTTCTCTCGTACTTATCTTGGTGATAGCCGATATCAGGCGCAATGTAAGCATACGCGCCGTCTTTTTTCACCAAGACACGATCTTGGTCATCACCAAATTCCGTTGTCCGCAGGTACTCTGCCCCATCTTTTTTATACGTCAGTTTTTTTGCTCGCAGTTTTTCCAGTGCCTTTTCTATAACACCGCTAGCACGCAGTACCGCCTCGGAAGTCCACACATCAAATTCAATCTTCAAGTCATCAGCAATCATTTGCTTAATCCTTGCCAAACAGAGTTGAGCCGCCTCCTGGCTCACCTGTTTCATTATTTCTTCATCTGCCAAGTCTTGAGCCGTAAACTTTTTGTCCTGGTTTTCCCGCCAACTTTCGGCAATTTGTTGGCCAATGGCCTTAATATATTCTCCTTGGTAGAGATCGGCGGGGAAATCGACCGGTTCTCCTTGCTCTAACAGTATCCGCCGCAATACGGACTCGCCTAACCTGCGAATCTGGCCGCCGGCATCATTAATATAATATTCACGGATCACATTGTAACCCACGCTCTCTAATACGTTCCCTAAGGTGTCCGCACTAAAGGCAGTCCGGGCATTGCCCAGCGTTAGTGGCCCCGTGGGATTGGCGGAAATAAACTCCAGATTCACTGACTTACCATGCCCGACCGTGATGTCACTGTTAATATCTTGCTGACAGATATCGTCCAGGCGAGCAACCAGCCATTCTTCATTCAGCCAAATATTTAAAAATCCTGGTGCCGCCGCCTCCAGCTTGCCGATATATTCTTTCTTCGGCATGTGCTTGGCAATAATTTCTACTATTTCTAACGGCTTGTGCTGAACGAGCCGCGCGAGTTGCAGCGCGACTGAAGAAGCGTAGTCTCCGTGGCTGGCATCTTCCGTCTTTGTTACGACGGGTTTTATTGCCCCCTCTATTTTCGCCAAATCACCGGCCTTA
>CAZUSC010000014.1:0-4389 GCA_964622915.1 uncultured Candidatus Saccharibacteria bacterium
TATTTCGCGTCAATATTGTCAACCAACTGGAAATACTCCGACGCATCCCCCTTGCGAATTGCCTCATAGACGACAATGATTTTACAGGGGAATCCACGATAGCCCAATTCCAGGTGCAACGATCCGTTTCGTCGGCATAAGATCGCTGTACATGGTTCATCTACAGGTTTCAGTGCCCGCCAGATGCACGGCTGCTGGCTTCCTTCCCAAGAATCAATGATGGACAAATGGGAGTAGCCATCTACCCGCAGCTGAACATCGTCGGCGTAGCAGAAGTGTGGAAGCTCAGTAAAAAACCGCGTGTACTCAAGATAGGGCATCCCGTAATTGCTGTCCCAACGGAACTGACATCCCAGATAGTACAGTGAGTGCCAGCTACTTGGTTGGAACGTCCCAGCGTTATACTCCAGCATCAAATTATCAACCTCCAAGGACTTCGTTCGCCCGGTGTAGCGGAGACGCGGCTGGGCATTTTTTAGTATGTCTGTTGGTCGAAAGTACAATCGCAAAGACATTTCTTCCTCCTTGGCCACTGCTACTCTCCACGTTATTGTGGGGTCGTGTGCCAAAAAGATGCTTACCCGACACTCTCGGTTTGGAGGCCATCCGCAAAGCGCAGAAAGCTCTTCCTATGTACAGCATTAATAATATTTTGTCAAGGGCTAGTGAAGTACGCTTATCTGGAAATAAAGTCCTACTATTTATTAAGGGAAGGCTATACTTTCCTTTCGAGCTCTATAATGACTTGGTCACTAGTTAATGCCATCAGGGATTCGTGCGGCGAGCGGCCCAGGTTGTAATTTTTCTCCGTGTGGTAGACGGGCGTTGTGCCGGCAGCTCTAATAACGTGGCTGCGGCGCCCTCGCGGTCCGGTTAAGCGTTCATCTGTTGGACCGAAAATGCCGAACGTGTTAGCTCCCGCCGCAGCCGCCAAGTGCATCAAACCAGAGTCATTAGCCAACACCACAGAACATTTCTTTAAGAGCGCGGTTGCCGTTAATAGGCCGCTGTCGATCAAATAACTATGTTGGCCTATTTGTCGGGATAGATCTTTTTTTTGTGCCAACTCATCGGGACCACCAAAAATTAATATGGCATAGCCCTTGGCAATAAAATGCTTCGCCACATTTGCGAAGCGGGCTAGCGGCCAGCGCTTCCACAGAAAATCAGGGGCGGAACCAGCATGAATTCCCAATAGCTTTTTATCTACTAAATTAAGATCTGCCAATATTTTCTCGGCTTTGTCGTGCGCCGAAGCAGGAATATTGATACTGTATGGTTCGCCTGCGGCCGCAGTTACCAGCAAAGGCCGCAGCAGGCGTAAGTTCTGCTCGATGTCATGCAGACCAGTTATCTCTACCACCCCATCAGTCAAAAGCCAGGCGCTATTGGGCCTGGCGCCTAGAGGGTAGGCACTGCCAATTCTTTTCGGTATTCCGGCCGCCCAGAGGAAAGCGGCGCTCTTGATTTGTTGTCCGGGGGATAGCACTATGCCGACATCAAAATTGGCTCGTCGCAGACGCAGTAGGTGGGCGAGCTGTTTATTCCATGGCTGCTTAATGGGAGCCTCAATCACGGCCGCAATAGCGGGATTATTCTCTGCCAGCGTCCGCGTCCCGCGCGGAGCGACCCAGACCGTGAGCTGGCATCCCGGCTGGCTTGACTTCAAGGCGGCGAAAACAGGCGACTGCATGATAAAATTGCCAATACCCGATAAGGCAACGAGCAATATTCGAGATTTAACGGGCGACGTTTGCATAGAGATTGAGTAGTTTACTGATGCTTGGCTCCCAGGAAAAATTTTTTTGGGCGGACGAGCGAGCGTTATTTGCCAATTGGCGCCTGGTAGCCTCGTCACTTAAAAGTTGCGACAGCTGGGCACTCATTTGCTGTGGGGTACTGAATAACAGACCGGTTCTTTCATGTTCGACTACATACGGAATCGCGCTTGTATCTCGCGCTACTACCGGCAGCCCGGCCGCCTGCGCTTCCGCTAAAACTATACCAAACGCCTCATAGTGGGAGGTGTGGATGAAAATATGGGAATGCTGATAGGCACCGATTAGCTCCGTCCGACTTAGCTTTCCGATAAAATGAATGTTAGCAGCAAAGGCGCTTTGCTTAGCCATGTTCTGAAGATACTTTCTGGCGCCAAAATCCTCGCCAACAATTACAAGTTGAGTGTCATGATGCTGGCGGACTAGCTCTGGCATGACTCGGATAATATCATCCAGCCCTTTACCGGCGGCTAGGCGCGATACTGCCAGCAGAATACGGCCTCTGATACCATGGCCTGCGAACGGGCTGGGTTGCGGCTCGCTGATAGCCGCGAGGTCCACGCCGGGCGGGATTAACACAAACTTTTTCACCGGGAAACCAGCCTCCGCAATTAAGGATTGCTCATGGGGAGAAATTACTACCACCACGTCCGCCGCCGCAAATGTCTGACGGCCAATCGTTTTTTTGTAAAGACGCCATAAAGGCTTGTTCCTAATGTTGTTCTCGTAGTAAATCGGATGAAAGATAAAGGGTATACCGTGCCGGCGGGCATAGCGGGCAGCCACATCGGCTGGCTGGTACCAAAAACTGTAGCCGTGAATGATATCCGGTTCGTGATGAGCTAGATAATACGACAGAGCCTGCAAGCGCGGATAGGAAATAAAGGGAGTGCCAGCATGGTGAAGGCGCTGCACGTAGATGGGATCATCTAGCAAGAGGTCTGGAGCTAGAAGACTAATCGGCCCATGAGTGCGCATACTGCTGGTTAGAACGCGAACATCCCGGCCGGTGTCTATATTGCGGGTTCTTTTGACGATTGCCTCGACATACGTTTCGACGCCACCGGTAGCCGGTGGATAGCGCAGGCAGGTATGGACAATTCTCATGATTTTTTTGCCAGGGCGAGAAATTTTATAGCCATTTCCCATTCATAATAAGCGGATAGCAGACACCAGACCAGTCCGGCCCAACCATCTAGAATACCTCGGCGATATAATAATAACTTCAGGAGCTGCCGGCCAGTCAGCTGTACCGGCAATAAAATAGTGGGAGATACAGTCCGACCCGAACGATGTTGTCCGCGCTCGCGCATTTGCTGGGCATCCAAAGTTGTATAGTGATGCATTTTAGTAAGATACGAAGCAATATTGCGGTGGGAATGATGGAGTAATGGTGTAGTGATTAGGCCGGCCGGCCCGCCGCCTAATTTGACCCGCTGTCCGTTAGCGACCTTGAGTAATTGTTCATGAACCGCCTCATTGCTCCAGTAAGCACTACCCTTTTTATACAAACGAGGATTGTGTCCATATAGATGATAGAGAGGCCGATTCAGAAAAACTGTCACTACGCGCAGCCAGTAGATATCAGCGGTTGGCGCGGACAGCTCATCCTTAATTTTCTTAGCCAAAGCCAGGGAAACTTCTTCATCGTCATCGACAAAAAGCAGCCAGTCGCCCTTGGTTTGTTGTGCGCCAAAGTTTTTTTGCCGCCCATAACCAAGCCAGGGCTGCAAAAAAACGCGCGCGCCGCTCTGACGGGCCATATCAAAAGTGGCGTCCCGGCTGTCCTGGTCGACAACTACAATTACTTCGTCGGCAAATTTCAGGCTCTCTAAAGTTACCCCGATGGTTGCGGCAGCATTTTTGGCAATCACAACAGCAGATAGTTTTGGATCCTTCATGACATTACCTTAATCGGAAGCAGCCATTACTTCGGTGATAGTTTTTATCGCTACGGGCAGTTTGCGGACAAACTTCAAGTGTCTCGCCAAGTCAGCGGTGGCGATACTATGCACTAATTCGCGATCATGGTCATCGACCATATGATAAGTTTCAATCAACCAGCTGTTAGTCAGCCACGCCCATACCGCCAGGCAGTTAGCGCGCCAAACGGAAAAATTGCGTTTTGAGAAGTTAAACGATTTAAGTTGCATGGCGTCTGTGGGTGGCAGCGATTCAAATCCTCTTTTAACCGTCCGGGCGGCCTGATAATATTTTCCGGCGGCGGCCCGTACGGCTTCATTGTGCGCACCGCCAGGATAAACCAGTGTGGTAGCCTGCAATGCCTGGACCGGCGCTGCCAGTTCATCTGCCAGTTCCTGGGCCTTTAAAGTGGTTAGGTCGCGATGAGTCACAGAATGGGCCGCTATTTCATGACCGGCGTTTTTGAGCGCCAGCCAGCTCGGCCACGGCTGCAGGCGGCGTTTGGTTTTTTGCTCGAGCCCATTCCCGTTCAGGGGCACGGCAAACACTGCCGGCACCGCTAGGCGCTCGAGCAGTGGAACAACGTTGCTAAATACCTGGCGATAGCCATCATCAAAGACCAGCGTGATAACTCCTCTCATATGGTAGTAAGTAGAAAGTATTAAGTTTTAAGTAGTAGGTAGTAAGT
>CAZUSC010000015.1:0-3135 GCA_964622915.1 uncultured Candidatus Saccharibacteria bacterium
TGCTGAAGATTCTCACCAAGTATGGTGCTGCTGCGGCTAGTTGACAGACCGGCCTGTCGAGCTACCGAGCGAGCGGTGGCAATATGGTCACCCGTTACCAGTTTAACTGCCAAACCGGCCGAGCGAGTTTCCGCAATCGCCCGGGAAACATCAGGGCGGACTGGATCTTCAATGACTAGCACCCCTAAAAACGACAGGCCATGAATATCATCGTGAGTCAGGGTCTTTTTCGTTAAATGTTGTCTGACTGCCACCGCTATTAAGCGGCGACCCTGATCCGCCAGCCCATTTATTCTTTCATGCAAATCTCGTCGCCATTGGGAGTTAATTTCTTGCAGATCACTATGTTCGCTTAGAGCGCGTGTGCTGCGCTCCAATAGAATATCGGGTGCGCCGGTCACAAATAGTGACTGCGTAGCTTGAGTGGGATGGTCAACTAGCACGGCCCCATACTTCCAGGCTGGACTAAATGCAATCGAGTCACGTAACCGCCAAGTAGATTTAAGATAGGCCTGATTCAATCCGTGTTGTTCCACAAATGCTAAGGCAGTCCGTTCAGTGGTGGGGCCGAAGTATTCAGCTTTATTATTGCCGGCCCGATGGGCAGTATTAGATAAAGCAAATCCAATTAAGGCGAGTTGTTGCAGCGGATCACTCGGTTTTTTATTAGACATCACGGAATCGCCCTGCAGAAAGTTCAGCTCCAGCGCCTTCATATTGCCTTCCGTGAGTGTGCCTGTTTTGTCCGTGCAAATGACGGTGGCAGCACCTAGTGTTTCACCGGAGATTAGTTTTTTAACTATTCCCCCTTTGCTCATTATTCTGGCCACACCAACAGTCAAGGCAATAGTGAGTATCATTGTTAAGTCTTCAGGAATGGCGCTGACGATTAGGGTGATGGCCGTGCGGGTGGTTTCTAGTACACTTTGTCCTTTGAGCAGGCCGATGATTGCAAGGAGAGCAACCGCTCCCCCTATTATCCAAGCCATTCGAGTTCCAATTCGTTGAAGCTTTCGACGCAGCGGCGAAACCGGTGACTTCTGGTCTCGCATAATTTTAGCGATGCGTCCAAACTCGCTCTGCAGGCCCACCGCTGTGACGACTGCCCTGCCCGTGCCGTTGACTACGGTGGTGCCGGCGAAAAGCATATTGGAACGACTGGCCACCGGCGTCCGTGATTGAAGAGCGGCAGTGTTTTTAGTGATATCTGTTACTTCGCCTGTAAGGATTGATTCTTGTAGTTGTAAACCGGAAGCATGTATTACGCGAGCATCAGCCGGAATATTCTCACCGGCTCGGAATTCAATAATGTCTCCCACCACTAACTCCGAGGATGGAACAGATTTAGTGACAGCACTGCGAATAACGGTGATAGTGTCTTGAATGCGCTGGCGCATTTTCTGCAAAACTTTCTCTGTCCGCCAAACCTGAGCAAAACTAAGACCGGCATCGATAAATATTGCGGCAGCGATTACGACTGCGTCGCCAATGTTTCCTAGTAATACGGACAAAACAGCTGCCACTACTAAAATAATTACTAAGACATCCCGAAATCGATCAAACAGCAGCGCTAATACACGGCTATGTTTGGCAGCCGGTATAATGTTTTTTCCTTCTCCTTGCTGGCGACGCCTTACTTCCTTATCTGATAAACCTTCATCTTCAAGTACGCGCAAATAATTCAGCACCGCCGGTACGGGCATTCTGTGCGGCTCGAAAGTAAACTGATGGTCGGTGGGCATTAGGCAGTAGACTCACCAAGCATTGTACAACAGTATAGGTTGTAGGTGGTAGGTTGTAGATGGTAGACAAACCCAAAATATATATTGGTCATTGATCAGAAAATAATCACTAGGAGATACTAACTCGACCAATTTCTAGTTTCTAATTACTCGTTACTAGTTTCTACTTTCTTTTTTCTGTGACGCCAAGGCTATGAGAATCGCCATGAATATCATGGGGGCAGCCATGGTGTATAAGTAATGATCGAAAAGGAGTAGCGGTAAGGTGGGAAGTAAAAGGACAATATTTTTCCCCAGAAGAAGCGTTAGTAGGATTGATAGAGTAACGAACGGTATGAAACCTAACTCAATAAGGGCCAAAAGCGGCGCTGAATGAAGGGGAGCAATTTGCCAAGGCAGATATTCAATGCCGGAGCGCTGCAACAATTTAGTTAGTTCCTGCTTATAATTACCAATACCCACGCCTCGCAGTACATTATCGCGAGTAAGTAAACGGCTGGCCCATTCTAAGCTAGTGTACCGATCTTGCATTCCTAGATCTTCCTTGTCGGCAAGTCGATAATATATGAGAGGAGAAATAACGAACGACGTTACTAGGAACACAAGTGATAACTGTTTTATAATCTTGGGCCAACGGAAAAAGGAACCAGTTTGAGCAAGCAACAATATTAGGCCTATCCAGGCTGCCTTAGAAAAAGACAATAGGATGGCAAGAATGATTAGTGCATAAATTGGCAGTATCAGTGCATGTGAGCTATGGAGTAGAACTTGAGTTCGCTTCGCCGGGTTTTTTTGCGCGCCATTATGTTGTAAAAAGAAATGAAGTGACAAGGTGAGAAGTATGAGGAGTGACCCGGCCATAATATTGGGATGAGCATATGGCCCATAAGCCCTTATCAACTTGGTGTCACCAGCAAAAAATTTAGCAATACCATTTGTGTTCACATTTATGTCGGTCTCGCCCAAAATTTGAAAACCAAGATCATGCTGCAAAGAAAATTGCAGAATCGCCCACTGGGCATGAAGTGCGGCAATGCCGGTTATGACAAGCCAAAAAACATACGGTTTCCTCTGCCAAACCGTGTATGAGACGGGCACCATCGCTGCCGCGCTGAACAACAAAATCAACTGGTTAAAATCAATGGAAAAATTCCTCCCGAACAGTATTGATATTAAAAGCGAGAGGAGAAAGAAAATAAAAATCTGAACAATCAATTTGGTCGGGCGTTTTTTAATCCCCGGGAGTAATTTTATCAAAAAAAATATCAGGAAGGCTGACAAAATTATCGGAAATCCGTTCCATAATAGACGGGTATTTTGAGTTGAAAAAAATAAAATATTTTGGAGCGGAAGAAAAAAAATTATTGAAAAAAAAAATTATTAATTCAGTCGT
>CAZUSC010000016.1:0-5233 GCA_964622915.1 uncultured Candidatus Saccharibacteria bacterium
TCTGACGGCGCAAGAAAGGCAAATTGAAGTGGCCAAACATTTGTCAGAGCAGCAGATAGCTATTTTGCAAAAAATATCACATGACCCTGTACATATTGATGACGTAACCGCCGCCGCGAACCTACCCGCCGATCAAGTAGCTGCCCTACTAATTGAGTTAGAACTTTTATCCGTGGTGCGCAGCGTTGGCGGGATGAGATACATCAAAGAAAACTAGAACTAGTGAGTAGTTTGTAGGTTGTAGGTTGTAGTAAGTAGTCGCGGGTGTCGTCTACAACCTACCAGCTACAACCTACTACCTTCCTCAACGTTTTTTGACTTTTGATTTGCGTTTGCGTACCTTTTATTCCTATGCATCTGGTAATAGTGGAGTCGCCGGCCAAAGCCAAGACAATTCAAAAATATTTAGGCAAAGGATTTATTGTCAAAAGCAGTTACGGTCATGTGCGTGATTTGCCCAAGACAGTACTTGGAGTAGACGTGGCCAATAACTTTGAGCCCAGCTATCGGGTAACGCCCAAAGCCCGGCCTCATCTCAAGGAGCTCAAAGCCGCCGCCAAAAAGGCGGACATTATTTATTTTGCCACAGATGCAGATCGCGAAGGCGAAGCGATTGCCTGGCATTTAATCGAAGCTTTGGGTACTAGCCCCGAGAAGGTCAAGCGAATCACCTTTGCTGAAATTACCAAAAAGGCCATTACTCATGCTGTGGATAATCCGCGGCCGCTTGATACTAATTTGGTTGATGCTCAACAAGCCCGGCGCGTTCTGGACAGATTGGTTGGTTATGAATTATCGCCGCTGCTCTGGAAAAAAGTCCGCCGCGGACTGTCGGCTGGCCGGGTGCAATCAGTAGCTGTCCGGCTCATTGTTGAACGTGAGGAAGAGATTAATGTATTTAGAGCGGAAGAATACTGGACATTAGACGCCAATCTATTAAAGGATAGTGATGCTTTGATTGCCCGCCTGCGTGAAAAAGCTGGAGAAGTAATTCCCAAGCTAGGCATTAAAACTAAAGAGGACGCAGAAAGAATTCTTCGGGAGTTAGAAGGTGCGACGTACAAAGTCAAAACGGTTGAGCGCAAAGAGCGCAAACGCACTCCGCCGCCTCCTTTCACAACCAGTACGCTGCAGCAGACGGCCGGCAATCAACTGGGTTTCTCCGGCAAAAAAACAATGATGTTAGCCCAGCAGCTTTATGAAGGTATCGAGTTGGGTGAGGAAGGACCCACTGGACTTATTACTTACATGCGTACCGATTCTGTCAATCTGGCTAGTGAAGCAGCCGATCGAGCTCGTGAGGTAATATCTCAATCGTTTGGCTCTGAATATTCTTTGTCGACTCCCCGCGTCTTCAGCAAAAAATCCAAGCGCGCCCAGGAAGCCCATGAAGCTATCCGTCCTACTGATCCTGGTCGTCGTCCCGAGAAGGTGGCCGCGTCATTAGCTCCTGATCAACTTAAATTGTACCGCCTAATTTGGAACCGCCTGCTCGCATCCCAGATGGCCGAGGCGCGTTTGCAGCAGACTGCCGCCGACATAACAGCCGGCGACTATGTTTTTCGTGCCAGCGGCCTGTCTGTACTATTCGACGGTTTTGTTAAAGTACTGGGCGCCAAAGCAGCCTTTCCAGAAAAACTTCTACCCGCACTCAAAGAAGGAGACATTTTGTCTTTTGAGCGCCTTGATCACGAACAGCATTTTACGCAGCCGCCTGCCCGATATTCCGAAGCCAGTCTAATAAAAGAACTGGAGGAAAACGGCATCGGCCGGCCCAGTACTTATGCGCCGACCATCGATGTGATCCAGCGGCGCGCTTACGTCACTAGAAACGACGATAAGAGATTCGCACCGACCCAGATAGGAACACTGGTGAATAAAGTGCTGACCAGTCACTTCCCCAAGATTGTGGATGTGTCTTTTACGGCTGATATGGAAAACGATTTGGATGAAATCGCCAGCGGTAATAAAAAATGGCAGCCAATCATCAAGAACTTCTATGAACCTTTTCATAAACTCATTGCCGATAAAGAAAAAGAATTAAGCAAGGCCGAGTTGACCCAAGAAGCCACGGGCGAAGATTGCCCCGACTGTGGACACCCCTTGGTAATTAAGCTCGGGCGCTTTGGTAAGTTCAAAGCCTGTACCAATTATCCCGAGTGCAAGCACACTGAACCAATTGGCGAGGAAAAAAAGCTGCAAGAAGAAAACACCAATGAAATATGCCCCGACTGCGGCAAGCCGCTGGTGCTCAAGCACGGCCGGTTTGGACCTTTCCTGGGCTGTGCAGGGTATCCCGACTGTAAACACATTAAGCCTATTGAAAAAGATACCGGCGTGGCGTGTCCGAAATGCGGCCAAGGCAAAATAATTGAAAAGAAATCACGTCGGGGGCGGCCATTTTATGCCTGTAATCGTTACCCCGACTGCGCCAACGCCTATTGGAGCAAGCCGAATGGCGCAAAATGTCCGCAATGTCAGAGCCTGCTAGTATACGGCCCGAAAAACACCATCAAATGCTCCCAGAAGGAATGCGATTTCAAGAGAGCAGCTGACGCTAGTGAGTAGTTGGTAGTGAGTGGCCTGCCTGCCCTGCCTACCGGCAGGCAGGCGGCAGGCAGGGTTGTAGACGGCGGTGCACTGCTCACTACAACCTACAACCTACTCACTTGTTCTAGCTATCTATAACGTCGCTATCTTGATCAGCCGATGGCAAGTCTACGGTCCCCATCAATCGGCCTACCAGCTCACGGATTTCTGTTTCATTGTGCGCCTTAAAGACGACTTCAAACCAGTTCTTATTATCAATAAACTTTACCCTAGCGTCATACCCATAGCGCTCTTCTAACGCGGGAGTTAGTTTCGTTGCTAGTGGATGCGCATTACGTTGACGTTTACTGCGGTGAGTATCATCAACCTGCATGGTGCGTTGGATGCGGCGAGCGCGCGTTTCTGCTTTGCGGACCGTTAGTCCCTCATCCAGCAAATGACGGAAGAAGCGCACCTGTTTTTCCTGATCAGGAATCATTAATATTGCTTTGGCATGTCCAATTGTTATCTTGCCATCAATAAGTCCGCGCTGAACCTCGGCCGGCAGCTGCAATATGCGCACTATATTAGTAATGCCGACACGGCTGCGGCCAACTCGCTGGCCGATTTCTTCGTGCGTCAGCCCATATTCTTGATTGAGCTGCTGATAGGCCAGGGCTTCTTCCACCGGATTGAGATTTTCCCGTTGAATATTCTCAATCAAAGCATAAACCAACCGGGACTGGTCAGATTTTACGTCGCGGCGGATCACGCAAGGCACTTTCGTCCAACGCAAAGACTTAGCCGCTCGTAAACGCCGCTCACCGGCAATCAACTCAAATTTATTGGTACTCAACCGACGAACAACCAGGGGCTGCAAAATTCCATGCTGGTCGATTGAATTCTTTAAGTCATCCATTTCGGCGTCATCAAAAGCCCGCCGCGGCTGCATGGGGTTAATATCGATATCGCCAATCGGGATGTGAATAATTTTTTCTTCATGCTTATCCCAAACGTCCCCATGTTCTTCTTCCTGGTCCGCTGGCGCCGGCCTCTTGGCGGCTTTAACATCCGCCTTGCGCTTATAGCTTTGCGCGGGCGGCAAGGGATCAGCCAGCTCTGGTGCTGCAGCGGTTACTTCCTCTTCTTTTTGTACCAGTATGGAAGTAGTTTTACTAACGGCTTGCTCGCGAGGAATGTCGTCGGGATCAATGCTAATAGGCGTAACGAGCGGCTTGGCGGGTGGCGTCATCTCTTCCATCTCTTCTAGCTCATCAAAATCTTCCACCACATTGATCATTTTTTTTGGTGCGGCAGGAGACGCTTTGGCTTTCACCGTTTCCTCGACGACTTCCATGCTATCTATTTTCTCGACGGCCTCTTCCGCGCTGTTCCCCTCCCGATTAGGAATTAACGAAGCTAAACCTTTGCCTAGTGCCATAATATTGTTCTTTATTTACAATCTTTTAAGAATATAAATTTAATAATTCTTCTGATAAAAACTCATAAGCTTTGGCGCCGCGCGAATGCCGGTCGTACTCCAGGATTGTCTTGCCCGTGCTGGGCGCCTCCGCCAGTTCAGTATTACGGGGAATAATACTGGCAAAAACGTGACCCGGGAATGTCCTACGCACTTCGCGCACTATTTTTCGATTGAGGGCCGTGCGGCGGTCATACATGGTCAGCACTGCCCCCAAGACCTGGAGGTGTGGGTTTAAGTGCTTCCTTACCAATTCAACAGTCCGCAGCAGTTGGCCTAATCCTTCCAACGCATAATATTCACATTGCACCGGTATCAATAATTTATTGGCCGCCGCCAAGCCATTAACCGTAAGCAGTCCCAGGCTGGGCGGGCAATCAATTAAGACAAACTGATAGGAGTCGGCAATTTTCTTGAGAGAGCGACGCAGGCGATACTCGCGATAAGGCTGGTCCATTAGTTCGATCGCTCCGCCCGCCAGATCAGTAGTGGAAGGAATAACATTAAGGTTGGCGATCGTGGTGGGTTGAATAGCATCAGCAATACCGACGGCTCCTATTAGTACGTCATAAACAGTTGGGGTTTTCTCGCCCACCTTTATTCCGAATCCCGATGTGGCGTTGGCTTGCGGGTCCAAATCAACAACTAATGTCGGATGACCACTGTCAGCGAGGTAACTGCCAAGGTTGACGCTCGTGGTTGTTTTTCCCACGCCGCCTTTTTGATTTACGACCGAAACAATCTCCGCCATGTCTTTATGTGCTATTATTGTACGCTATAGAGCGCCGAACAGGCAATAATTACTTGTCCGACTTGTGCTCTCGTTCGTTTTTTGTATTGTATACATAGGCCGCGGTGGCCCAACTGCGCTCTTCGATAAACTGAGGAGCTTCCCTCCTTCGCTAAAGCTTCGGAAGGGCAAAGCGCTGGACACAGCAGAATCGGCTTATACTGTAAGAAAAGCCGAAGTGGCGGAACTGGTTTACGCGCACGACTCAAAATCGTGTGGGCTCACGCCCGTGTGGGTTCGACTCCCACCTTCGGCACATTCAAAAAAATTCGAGTCTCCTTCGGCCCGCGTAGCTTTAGCGAAGTGGGCTCCCACGGCACCAGACAGGAAAAGTCAATGCTCCGCCCCGGGAGGGGCGGGGTGAGGCCACCAAAGCGTACGGATTTTTCGGGGCAAAAAGAAATTCCCGATTTCGTTAGAAGAAGAAAAGAAAA
>CAZUSC010000017.1:0-11935 GCA_964622915.1 uncultured Candidatus Saccharibacteria bacterium
AGATACCCGCTGGACGACCACCAGGCACTGTATGCCTTTGAGCCAACACAGCAGATAAGGAATCAAGTTAATCGGGTCATTGATGTGCTTTAATATTAAAAAATCAGTGTCGTTTGCATTAAGCGTTCGTAGGCCGCACACATGTTGTCTGCGGTATAAGAAGTCGTAGCCAAATTAGATACCATGGCTACATAGTTGCGTAAAACACTATTAATAGTATTTAGAATATCTGGCGGACCCTCAAACTTAACACCATAATCGTGACAATACTCGGGCAAGGAGCCGCTGTTACGATACAAAATAGGTAAGCCGCATTGTAAGGCCTCGACGTAGTGCATGCCAGCCGGTTCGTTTAACGATGCGGAAATATAAACATGGTGCTCCTTTAGCTTGGCGGCCAGCGCGTGTCCATTGAGGGGTGGGGTGACTTTGATATTTCTAAGGGCTGCACCCGGCCAGGGATTACCGATAAACCTAAAAGTAATTTTTCCCTTAAGTTCATTGTCCATCAGTCGGTCGATTTGCTGGTAAACATCCCACCCCTTATGCCAATTATTCGACCAATGATGAGTTACCAGCTTAAGCGGCGGCTGGCCAGGCCAGCGGCGCAGGTTGTGATTGTTAAAAATACGTGGATCAGCACCGCTTAAAATTGTTGTACTACGTGCGGACAACTCCGGGCGTTGCTTCGTATGTAATATATTTAGCCAATCCGAGACGAATACAACTTGATCAGTGGCCAGGCCGCTCGCCTGTAATAATTTATTGTGCAGTCCGGCTCTTTTGCCCTTGCGCTCATCGCACTCATTGATGCGATGCAGCAAGCGGCTGTGGGGGTGCGCACGCCGATAGCGAACCGCCGACACGGCATCGAACGCGCAACTGGCGCTCCAAAAACGCGGTGCAGTCAATAAAATGACGTCGATATCTGGATGATTCAGGTCAAAGACCACTTGGTGGCCGCGATCTTGAAACCATTTCGTAAAATATGTGCCAAATTGATTGCCGCCGCCAAAAGCGGTGTCTTTGATTTTCATCCCCAGGGCAATTTTCAGATTTTTTTTCATAAACAGCTCTGGAGTAATACTACTAATTGACGGCTAAAATGACACTGTTTAGACTATTAGAGTGTCCGCAATAGCGAAATCAACTTATATAATTGGCGAGATTGGCCAGAACCACAACGGGTCAGTGGAATTGGCTAAAAAGCTTATCGATTTAGCGGCACTGCCCATTATTGACTCTACTTTTGCCAAAGAACTGAAGCATCTGGATGCAATTAAGTTAACTAAACGTGATTTATCGGAAGAGCTGACAGCGTCCGAGATGGATAAGCCGTATGACAGCCCTCATTCTTTCGGACGAACCTATGGTGAGCACCGCGCCTTTTTGGAATTAAGCAACGAACAGCATCTGGAGTTGTATAAGTATGCCAAGGAGAAAGGCCTGGATGTAGTCGAAACGATTTGTGCAGTCGGCGCCTTAAAGTTATTAGATTACTTTACGCCCGACTACTTGAAAGTCGCGTCACGTGATCTTACTAATCTGCCGCTGTTGGACGCGATGGCGGCCACCAAAGTGCCGATCATTATATCAACGGGCATGACCGGTCAGCCGGAGTTAAAGGAGGCCGTTGAAGTTATAGCCAAGCATCACAACAACATAACAATTCTCCACTGCCTATCCCAATATCCTGCCCAGTATGAGCATATTCAGTTGCGGGCTATCCAGACACTCAAACAGCTTTATCCTGAATATCATATTGGCTACTCGGATCATTCTGTCGGGATTGTGGTGCCGGTGGCGGCCGTGGCTTTGGGCGCTGAAGTTATTGAGAAGCACATTACGATAAGCCGCAGCCTAAAGGGTTCTGATCATGCCGGATCATTAGGGCCCGAAGGAGTATTGCGGATGGTTCGCGATATCCGCCACGTTGAGGTTGCCTTGGGCACGGGCGACATTTCTTATCAACCGACGGTGAAAGCGACGAAAGAGAAACTGGAGCGATCGATTGCCTCGCGGCGTGCCATCAAGGTCGGCGAAACAATTGCAGAGGAAGATATTCATCTACTAAGCCCCGGTACAGGGCTGTCCTGGTCGCAGCGCCAAAAACTGATTGGTCGGCGAGCCAAGGTTAATATCGCTAAAGATGAACTTATCACTCCAGCCCAGTTATCTGCTAAGGTAACAAAACGGGAGTCGGTTCCAATCTAATTTTAGGAGCCAAGACATGAAAGACCTCAAACAAAAACTCCAAGACGAAGGATTCAGCCATGTCTACGAATGGGGGGGGGTTAATCAGCTTGGTTTATCGAAGTGGTTTGTCGAACTGCTGGTATAGTTCATCGTAGTAACGGCGAGCAATAGCGTCCCAGCTATATGGTTGGACTTTTTTTAACGCTTGCGCTGATAGCGTGTCGGATAATCGTTGGCTGGTTAATAGTTGAGCGATCGTGGCGGACAGGCTGTCAGCGGAAATCTCACGGCTGATTAAAATATTATCTTGGTGGCTGCCAATGTCGGGCACCATCCCGACTGGCGAACTAACAACCGGCACACCACTAGCCCAGGCTTCGAGCAATGCGAGTGGTCCGCCCTCAACGCGAGAGGAGATGAGATAAAAATCCAGCGCGCCATAGTACTTAGGTAACTCGTTGCTTTTAACATGACCCAAGTAGGTAAAAGGAAGTTTAAGTTCGGTAAGGCACCTCACAACATAGCCACGAGCCGGGCCAATCAGCAACGCATGAATTGGGTATCGCTTGGCTAGCTTACCTAATGTTTCAACCAAAATATCCGGTCCTTTCTCCATTTTAGGTTCATTGCCCTCGCCCCAGCCAACGCCGTCTTTTTGAAAAGATCCAATCACAATCGCCTGTGGAGCTATGCCAACTTCTTTGCGTATTGCCAGTTTTTCCGCCGCAGATGTCGGTTTAAATCTTTGCAGATCAACACCAAGGGGGATAACTTTTATTTTTTCGGGCGGTATACCCAATTCAACCAAAGTTGTAGTAGCAGCTGTGTTTGCCGTATGAACGATGTCTACTGTCGCGGCTATGTCTTCGAGCCTGCTATTTATCTTCTTACCGGGCACCACATGAAATATTGTTAAAACGATCCGATTAGATGGATGGAGGTTTCTTAATCTTTTGCCGCCGTCGGTCGCAGGCAGGGAGCCGAAGTGAATAATTTTATTACGAAGCGCCCACGGGGTTGTAGTGAGACGGGCAGGAATCAGGTGCTGTTGGTTGAGCGCACGAACAACGGCCTGCCCTACGTTATATATCGCCCAGTCTGTCGGTTCAACGACATAAACCAGCTTGCTATTATTAATAAATAGATTGCCCGTGATTGAATTGCCAACGGCGAGCCACCGCTTTAATCGTCTCATACACGGCGCGTTACCACGGCATAGAGCTCTCCAAAATCTACAAACATGCTCTCAATCGTCAAATGGGCTAACCTCATCTCGCTCCTGAAAGTTTCGCGATCGTATTCAATGTAATGGGTATCGTCCAGACGATATTCGTAGCCATGGTCTCGCTTATAAACTGCCAGCCAGTCGCGGGTAATCATCGGCACTCTGATTAAAATTGTGGGAGCAAGGCGACTTAATTTATTTAAAAAAAGCACCCTGTCTTTTATATGCTCGAGGACATTGGACAGAACGATGGCATCGAAAGCATGGTCGAAGTTATAACTGGTAGCGTCGCCGCAGACAAACTTCAAATTTGACCGACGGTTATGTTTACTAGCGAAGTCTATTTTTTCCGGAACAATATCGATGCCGACGACCCTTGCGACTTTGGGTGCAATGGCTTGGCAGATTTGGCCGCGGCCACAGCCGACGTCTAAGACTTCATCAGTGGCTTTTAAGTGCTGCAAAAAGAATTGCTCGTATTTTTGAATATCGTGCTTGGGATGATAGCCCGGCCGCGAGGCAAACAAGGCAATCAAGTGATAGGACCAGTTATGAACCGCGACTAGCAACCCAATAATTTGCTTCTGCCAGGGCGATCGGCGCAGCCACAGCAAAATATTTCGGACAATACGGCGGTGGGCCGGTGTTTTCTTGGACATAGTTAAATAATTTGACGCATAAATTCATCATAGCGCTTGAGCATGCTCTGAATGTCGAAGTTTTTTATAGCACGCTCACGGGCATTATTGCTATAGGCAGTACGCTCGGTCATTATCTGATTCAGATTGTCGGCAAACTTATCTGGTGATATTTTCCGTGGCCGATCATAGGCATCGCCAGCGGTGGGAAGTAATCGGCCGGTGACTCTGTCCTGAACCAATTCCGGCATACTGCCGTCGGCCACACCGCAAATGGGCAGCCCGCAGGCCATGGCTTCGACAACATTATTGGGGCAGGGAGGGTTAAGGTGCGTAAATAAAAAAACGTCAGCCGCGCGCAAGTAGGCGGGCAATTCCTGATTATTGATTGGGCCGACAAAAACGATTCGGTCATCTGTAGTATATTTGTCGCGCATTGCCTGGGCTGCGCCCACAAAGTCACCAATAATAAATAAACGGCCACGCTCACTATATTTCTCATTATATTTAAGAAAACCGGCAATCAGCGGCTCGATTTGATCGCGGCGCCGAAAGCGAGAGACGGTAACAAAAACCGGGCTATCCTCGCCCAGAAGAGTTTTCTTGTGCCCCTCGGGAGTAAATCGCTCTAAATCCACTCCATTGTAAACAATTACTTGAGGTCGGTACTTATTTTTTCCTAAAAAACGGTCGCATAGTCGCTGGCTATATTGGCTCTGATATATAAATCCGTCGGCCATGTGAAAGACCATTTTTAACGGCAGGTTGTATAGCCGATACCACCGGCCCGCTACGCTTTGCGGATAGTACGCGCCATCCAAGCGCTGAATAATGGGAATCTTGGCAATTTTGGCGGCAATTAACCAAGGCAGCGGACAGCCAGGCGAAGCCAGCAATAAGTCAAAATGGGTCGGTCGTTCGAAAGATATCTGCCAGCCGCGAGCAGCCATGCCGGCCTGAAATTTACGGGCGAAAGTTGAGGTACCGCCGGTCTGGCGCAGTTTAATTGGCAGCCAGACTACCGGCTTGTTTTTAGGCTTAAAAAACATATAATCATGCTACATCCAATATGGAGGCCATGAAAATTAGAGAGCATATTATCGTCCTATGCGCTTATTTGCTGCTTACGGTAGTGATGAGCTGGCCGGTTATTGCCAACATGAACAGTTCGGTAGCTGGCAGCGGCGGGGATGTTTGGCAAACACTTTGGCGTTTTGAGAACAAGCAGCAGGCGCTCGTTACGGCGCTGGATCAGAGCACTTTTGCCTCGTTCATTAAGGAAGAATTTATAGGCGGGGGGCAGCCGCGACTTGTGAATTTGTCGGTTTGGCCGTGGATGCCCCTGCACGTAATTTTTGGCGAGCCGCTAGCGTACAACTTGATGTGGCTGCTGTCATTCGTGCTATCTGGCTACGGCATGTATTTGCTAGTCACCCAGCTATCGGCTGGAATTTCCAAATCGAAGATGAGCTTTACTGGTTACTGGTTACTGGTTACAAGTCCCTCGTTTATTGCCGGTGTCGTCTACATGTTCCTGCCCTATCATGTGGCGCATGCCCAGGGGCACTTTGGGGCGATGCAAATGCAGTGGCTACCGTTTATATGTGCAGCCGCCATATCACTAATTCGCCGGCCGAAGTATGGCTTAGCTCTTGTATTGGCTTTGCTAGTGATAGTCCAGGGCATTAGCGAGCATCATTATCTAATCTGGCTAACCGGGTTGGCAATTATAGCTATCCTCTTTAACTTCCGGCAGCTATCTTTACTGTGGCAACCTCATCACCGGGGGAAAATAATATTGGCGCTGGTTGTACCGCTCGCTAGTCTTACCATATTGTATTGGCCAACAATTCGCCTGGCCAGCAACTCCTCGCAACTTAATTTAGGCAGAGAGCAATTAGTCCGTTTTTCGGCCGATATGTTCGCCGTGATTGTACCGGCGCCTTGGCATCCTTGGTGGGGGACACCCACTTACGATCTTTTCTCGAAGACGTTTACCGGCAACTTAGCCGAAGCAGTGCAGTTTGTTGGTTATCTTCCCCTGCTGCTCATTTTGTTTTTTCACTACGGGATAGAGAAAAAGCAAAAAACGTTTTGGCTACTGACTGCCCTTATTTTTTACATTGTAAGCTTAGGTCCGCAACTGCATATATTCGGTCGGGTGACAAATGTTCTGCTTCCTTATGACCTAATCGATGGCTGGCCAATCATTGGCGCTGTACGAACAGTGGCCAGAGCGGGAAGTATGGTGGGACTTAGCCTAGCGGTTTTGGTGGGGCTCGTGCTGAACAGTCAAATTCGACGCTGGCAAAACGCCCTCCTGGTGCTGGTAATTATCTTAGTTGAGTTTTTATTTGCACCAGTAGTTATGCAGTCTACGAAATTATCAGCTGCCTATGACCGCCTTCCAGCCTTGTCAGGCGAGCGCATAATTGAAATACCGGCGGCGACAAACTATAGGGCAGCCTCCAAGGCCCTTTACGCCAGCACCAAGCACGGGCGTGAGGTTATTGGCAACATTGCCCTGGAGCGTGGTGCGGACGGCTCCGCCGCTTTGTTAGCGCGCAGTCTGCCAGGTCTGCGCCAACTGCTCTATTTACGAACAACCGACTTACGTCAGGACCGCCGAGAATTTTTTAATCAAGAGCTCGCAGAATCGTTAACCGACGTTTTAAAATGGATGAAAGTGTCCGCTATTATTGTGCAGACAGATTCAGTCACACCATTGCAGCTATCCTCGATACGTACTTTCTTAGAGGGGAAAAATAATTTGCGCCCGCAGCTCTTCGCCGATGTCATTTTATACCCGGTCGACCAAGCCTTATTGCCAGCCAGCGACGGCATTTTCTTAATGCGCCAGGCAGGCTGGTCGAACGTCGGATATGACAGCGATCGCCAAAGTTTTTTTGCCGAGATCAAAAAACAGGCGCCCATAATTATTGTCAGCGCTTATGATAAGCCAGTTAGCGCCCAAATAGATTTTGATATTCCGGTGGAATCGAGCGGCGAGGGGTTCGTACAGTTGGCCGGACGTTCGATAGTGGATCTGCGGCGCGGCGCTGATAGGATATCAGCAACCGTTCTATTACAGCCCGGAGAAAATATTATACAGTTTATTGTCCGCTCCAATGATAAAGTTATTATTCAGAACCCATCTCTCAAGCTAATAACTGCTAATCCGTGAATATTCTTATTATTAATTTCGAGTATCCGCCTTTGGGGGGAGGCGGCGGGGTGGCCACTAAACAGCTGGCCGAAGAACTAGGCAACCGGCACAACGTGCACGTCTTGACATCGAGCGCGGCGGGCTTGGCACCCCATGAACAATTGGGCGGCGTCCATATTCATCGGGCGCCAGTGCCCGGACGCCGACACCAAGCGACCGCCTCGTTGTTTTCAATGATAATCTTTGTACCGGCAGCTTTTATACTCGGTTGGTTTATCTGCCGCCAGATTCGCTTCGAGATAATTAATGCCCAGTTTGTCTTGCCGAGCGGCCTGCCGGCCTTAGCCTTGGCGAAATTATTTAGACTGCCATTGGTCGTAAGTCTTATCGGCGGCGATATTTATGATCCCACCAAGGGGACCTCGCCGCATCGGCATTGGTGGCTGCGCTGGCTGGTACGCTTTGTCAGCAATCGGGCCGCGGTCTGCACAGCAATTTCTGAAGATACCAAAAAACGAGCACGCGAAATTCACGGCGTAAAGAAGCAGATTGTGGTCACGCACTTAGGCTTAGTACCCACCAACACCCCGCCCGCTTCGCGATTAGCACTTGATCTGCCACCAAGAGCAATCATTGGCGTATCAATCGGACGGCTGATTCCGCGTAAAGGGTACGACGTTCTACTACGAGCCTGGGCAACTGTTTCTGGAGCTTATTTAGTGATCATTGGCAGCGGACCGCACAAAAAAAAGTTAACAGCGCTAGCGGATGAGTTGGGTATTGCCGACCGCGTGTCGTTTGTGGGATTTGTGACCGAGCAACGTAAGCTGCAGCTGCTGGGGGCGGCGGATTTTTACGTGGCGGCGGCTCATCATGAAGGCTTTGGCATTGTCTTTTTAGAAGCCATGGAAGCGGGGCTGCCTATTGTTACTGCCAACGTGGGGGGCCAGATGGATTTTCTTCAAGACAACAAGAATGCTCTGTTGGTGGCCGTTGCTGACCCGCAGCAACTGGCCCGCGCTATCCAGAAGGTAGTTAGTGCCCCGCAGTTGCGACGGCGAATGGGCGAGACGAACAAGCATGCGGTAAAAGATTTTTATATTGATAAGACCGCCGCCGTGTTTGAGCACGTGCTGTTAGGAGCAGCCAAGCAAGGGATATGAAGATTTTTATTGAGGCGCGATCGCTGGCGGCGGCCGCCGGCGGTGTCAAAACTTACACTTGGCAATTGTTACGTCATTTAGTAAGGCTCGCCACGGGCGATAATTTGACCGTTATATATGACCGTAAACCACAAACCATCATAAAGGGCGCGCAGCAACTAGTCGTGCCGCTGCGCCACGAGGTTTTACTTTATTACTGGTTGATGCGCCAACTGCCAGCCGCCGTCCGTCAGGCTAAGCCAGATATAATACATTTTACCAAGGCCGATGTTCCCACCCAGCGTATCGCCCCCACGGTCGTAACAATTTATGACGTCATCCCGCTACTGCTGCCGGCGACGCAGTCAATCTTACGTCGCTGGTATTGGCCGGCCGCGTTAAAACGCGCCGCCGCCAATAGTGATCATATTCTTACTATCTCCGAGGCCAGTAAGAAAGATATAGTAAAATTTCTAGATGTTGCGCCCGAGAAAATCACGGTCACGCCGCTGGCGATCGATCTAGACCATTTTAGGCCAGCACCCATCTCCGCCATTAATGGTCTCCGCTTACGTCTGGGCTTATCGCAGCCTTATATCCTGTTTGTGGGGACACGCGATCGCCGAAAAAATATTGTGGGGCTGCTCCGGGCTTTTGGCGCTGTGGCAAACACCATACCGCATCAACTGGTGATAGCGGGCGGCCCGGCACGTTATGCCGACGATTCAAAAGCAGAAGTGAGTCGCTTGGCATTAACAGACAAGGTAAAATTTATTGAGCATGTGTCTTATGATGATTTGCCTATTTTATATTCGGGAGCTGATTTATTTGTGTGGCCAGCCATATATGAGGGATGGGGTTTTCCCCCACAAGAGGCGATGGCCTGCGGCACGCCGGTTATTGTCAGTGATGGCGGTTCACTGCCAGAAGTTGTTGGTGAGGCCGGTCTGATTGTTCCCTTTAAGGAGAGCACACTGTCCAAACGATCCGCCGATAGAGAATTTGTGACTACCTTATCAGCGGCTATGGTTTCCGTGCTCAATAATCAAAATCGCCGCCGCCAAATGACAACAGCCGGCCTGACGCGGGCGCGCCTATTTTCTTGGCAGAGTGTCGCCGACCAAACTATGGCTGTTTATCGTTCCGTGGGATTCAATAAATAATATGGTTAATATAGCCTATTTCACCAACAGTTCCCGTCAGCAAGCAGTTGGCCTGCGTGCCCATCACGTTCGTCGGGAGCTGGCGGCCGATCGTACGATAGCACTCACGCCATTCTTGCTAGACGGAGAAAAAAATACTGTCAGCCGTAGTGAACAACAAATTTTCAACATTGCTCACTGGCCAGGACCGTTAGCAAAAAAGAGTGTTAGCTGGCTGCGGCTAGGCCGACGGCTGTCGAAATATATCAGGCAGGACGATACCCAATATCAGCTCTACCATTTTACTAATCAAACCTTGAGCTTTTTAGCCCGCCGTTTGCGTCCGGCAATTGTCACAGTGCACGACATCATAGAGCTGACTGATCCGCAAGACAGTTTTGCTTACTTCATCAACCGTCGGTTATATAGCGGAATTAGGCAGGCCGACCACATCATTGCCGTGTCTAAGTACACTAAACAAGAACTAGTGCAACGCCTGGCCGTGCCCTCTGAACAAATTTCTGTCATACCAAACGGCGTGTCGGCGGACTTTCATCCCATACCAGACTTTACCGCGACTATTGGCTACCAAGAATTGCGCCGCACGTTGCGGCTGGATAGGTCGGCCGGCCCAATTGTGCTCTATGTTGGTTCAGAGCATCCCCGTAAGAATTTGTCGGTGGCCATCCACGCTTTTGCCAAACTACGTCTGCATAAGCCACAAGCTATTTTTATTAAGGTCAGCCAGCCAGGCTTACTACGAGGCCGGCAAGAGTTATTAGCGGATATAGAGAAACATCATTTGCGCTCGGCAATCCGCTGGCTGGCCGATGTCAGCAGTGAACGCCTCAACGAATTATATAATTTAGCCGATGTGCTAATTTACCCGTCATGGCTCGAAGGGTTTGGCTTGCCGCCGCTGGAGGCCATGGCGGCTGGCACGCCAGTAGTGTGCTCTAATGCCTCCTCTTTACCAGAAGTTGTAGGTGAGGCGGCCATCACACATCATCCGGAAGATGTCGACAGTTTTGCCGCCAGTTTGCTCCAGGTTGTTAGCGAACGGGAAGTGGCTGCGCGTTTTATACAATTAGGATTAGAGCGAGCGGCTAGGTTCAGTTGGAAAACTGCGGCAGAGCAAGAAGCACGGCTTTATAAGACGATGGCATGAAGATACTTTTTATCTCCGGTCATTATCCGCCAAATACAGCTGGCGGGGGAGAAATTTCTACTCATTTAATCGCCCGCGGACTAGTTGAGTTAGGCCACGACGTCTCTGTTATCACTGATGGTCCTCAAGCTTATGAAAATGATCTCGACAATGTACGAGTAATGAGCTTACCGCTAAAGTTGTCCGCCAAACCCTTACGGGAAAAGAAGCACAGCCAATGCGTTGCCCGTAAACTGCGGCACGCCATCAAAAGCGGACAGTACGACATTGTTCATGCTCACGATTTTCGAGCCGCCCTAGCTTTAGCGTTGATCAATGACGTGCCGAAAGTAGTCACCGCCCGGGACTACGCTCAATTGTCAGGCTGCACAAATAATATTACGGCTGATGGCAATATTGATCCGGGCTGTCAGGGGATAGGTGAAGCAATTTCCTGTCAGCGGATTGCAGAGGCTAGCCCTTTGCGCAAAGCTGGTCGGGCCTTCCAATATCTTTTCAATATTAAATACCGCCGCCGCGCCTTTGCCTCTTTCCCCCTGCAAGTCTTTATCTCGGATTATCAAAAGGAGTATGTAAATAGATATATTGACGCTGGGCAGCAGAAACAGGCAGTGATTTATAACCCAGTCTCACCCGATTACTTAAGCGAACCGATAAAAGAGGGGCAGCGCGGCCACGTTTTATATGTGGGCAGAGTAGAGATGTATAAGGGGGTTAGATTATTACTGCAAGCGTGGCCCAGCGTTTTACGCAATCAACCGCAGGCGCAATTGACAATTGTAGGACGCGGGGCACAGCGGGAGGAGTACGAAAGGCTAGTGCAAAAAGAAGCTTGGCGAGACAGTGTTAAATTTGTGGATCACGTTCCTTATAACCAAATGAAAAGTTTGTATGATAGGGCGCAGGTTGTGGTGGCGCCGCATTTGTGGGTTGAGCCGTTCGGCCGGACAGTCGTGGAAGCCATGGCCCGGGGCAAGGTGGTGGTAGCTGCAAATTGCGGCGGGCCGGGGGAAATAATTCAGGATGGACAAACAGGTATCCTATTTGAGAGAGCCAATGGCCGGAACTTAACTCAGAAGTTAAGTCGCGCCTTGTCATTGGATGAAAATCAACGAAGAGTTATGGGACAAGCAGGCCGCGGGTGGGTAAAAAACAGTTTGACGGTCGATAAAATCGCGCGGCAATACCAGGAAATTTATGCTGATTTAGATTGATTTTAGGCGCGTTGTAACCTTGGCATAGAAAAAGCCCCCTAATC
>CAZUSC010000018.1:0-6969 GCA_964622915.1 uncultured Candidatus Saccharibacteria bacterium
AGCAGAGATGTAGTCGTAGCAGAGCCGATTGGGATGATGGAGCAATGGGAAGATGGCAAAGAAGATCACAACATCATTGCAACTTTAGACGGAGAGAAAGCAGAAGTGGATGGGGGCGTTAAGAAAAATTTAACAGATTTCGTAAAAAACGTGTTTAGCCACCGTAAGGATAAATTAGTTGTTGTCGGCAATTTTTATGATCAAGAGAAGGCTGAAGAACTGATTCAGGAGAGCAAGGATTTGTCCGCTCTTTAGGACTATGACCGCATTTGTTGTTGCCGCGCATGGGATAATTAGAAACGAAGATAAGATCCTTGCTACTCGCCGCTCCGCTACCAACGACTACAAGCCTGGGGTTTGGGATTTCCCGGGTGGCAAAGTAGAAGCAGGGGAGACACCCGAGGCGGGGTTGCGGCGCGAGATCAAGGAGGAAACGGGGTTGGACGTAAACGTTGGTCGGATAGATCACGTATTCGCCAATTTAACGGAGCTGCCTCAAATGCAATACTTTTTGCTCTTGTATGAATGCGTCTTCAAGGGAGGAGATATCATACTCAATCCAGAAGAACACGATGAATATAGGTGGGTTACAATCGAAGAGTTGCGGCAAATGCCAACAATCCACTTAATTGAAAGTTGGATCAATCAGCAGAAATAAGCTGAATATATTAAAATTTCTTGCTAAGGGGCAACTGAACAGCGTATACTTTTATATACTATGACCAAGAAAAAACTTAGGGACAGCTCGGAGCAGGAACGAGAATTCGGTATCCTTCTGGAAGATATGAACGACAAGATTCAAGTCGTTCTTGAAGTCACTGCTCCCATTCCGAAGATTCAAGAAGACTTGGCGGATATTAAGGGAAGAACGGAAAGCATGGAATTACGCTTGGATACTTGGAAAAGCAGCATAAAGCTTATACCAGAGATGCATCAACAGATTGAGCACATGATGTCTTGGGAGAGTGACGTTAAACTTATACCAGCGATCTTTGAAGAAGTGGGGAATTTGCGTGCGGAAATAGAAAGTATAAAGGCAGGAATGAAGCTTTTAGACAGACGTGATTCTAGTTTGGATCAACTTGAGAAGAGGCTCGAGAGGGTTGAGAAAAAAATTAGGGCTTAAAAAAAGAGACAAAAAATCCGAGCGCTGGGCTCGGATTTTGTTATTTGAATCACTTTGGATTACTGCGCGACTCCGAATAACTGTAAGCCTTGGTTGTACGTCACGACTTGAACGCCGCTGTTAGCTACCGCTTGCATCATCAGCGCCAAATTTTGAGGAGTAACGTAATAGGCATCATCTCCAGTGCTGGCAATCCTGTGGAATGTCAGCACTACCCAACGCTTTTGTGCGGCAGCTTCCTGCAGCCAGGCAGTTACCTGGGCGGGCGTGGTAGTATTGACTGCGCTGCGGACCTTCACGTCATGGGGATATAAACCTTGGGGATTATCACCAAGCTCGTAGGCGCGGGCCGAAGAATATAACTTGGCGGCTTCAGCGTTCAGCGCTCCGTTATAGGTCCCGAAAGGATAGGCAAAGTTATTTACCGTTATTCCTTGTTGTTGCATGGTTGCTTTTGATTGCGTAAGTTCCGTAATAGCTTGAGCGAGACTCATGGTAGTCAGATCCGAGTGAGTGACAGCGTGTGATACTATTTCCCAGCCGGCTGTTTGCAACTGCGTAATTTGATCCCAGGGCATGAAGCCTTCGTTGCCGACCTCGCCGGTGATTATCGCGGATGTGCCGTTAAAATTATGTTGGTCGAGCACAGGTTTGGCAGCAGTAAAGGTATTGTCTTCACCATCGTCGAACATTAGCGTGACAGCGGCTTGGGCGGGCTCATTCTGGCGGACAGTAATATCATCGAAGAAAGCCGTTCCGCTGGTATTACCCAGTATTGGCACAACAAAGATGTAGCTGATTGGCTGGTTAATATTAGCCAGCGTGCCGGTGTTGAAACCAACCCAACGCCAGTCGAACGTTCCAAAGTTACCGATCGAGTTCCAATAAACCACGGCACCGTTTTGCAGGTGGATTTCGGCGTACATGCTGGCGCCGAGGTAGCTGCCGGTAGAGATGTTATTGCCCTTAACATAACCGCCGATGAAGACCGGTTTGGTTGATGTTTGATTAAGATCAATACGCTGCCAGGCGCCAGACTGCTGATTAGAGGCAGTATTGGTGAGCTGAATACTAGCTGCTCCGCTGTGGGCTGTGTTTGTTACCCGAGTGTAGCCACCCTGAAAGGCATTCCATAAATCAGCCACTCCGGCAGCCGCCGATTGCTCAAAACTATTGTTGAGAATCAGATTATTTGGGTTAGGGGTGGGAGAGGGAGTCGGGGTGGGTGTTGGAGTTGGGGTAACAGACGGAGTAGGAGTTGGTGTGGGCGTTGGCGTAGGTGTACCCGTGGGGGTCACACTGGGTGTCGGAGAAGGAGTGGTAGAAGGTGTCGGCGTAGGCGTTATTGAGGGAGTGGGCGTAATTGTAGGGGTGGGTGTCGGGGTAGGTGTGGCTGTGGGAGTTGGGGTGGGTGTCGGGGTAGGCGTGGCTGTAGGAGTTGGGGAGGGCGTCGGGCGTGGGGTTGGACAAATTCGCAACCAGCGGCAGCGCCCGCTAAGCAAGCCGTATACGGAGGAGGTTACCTGCCCACTCATTGATTGGCTTAAAGCAGCCTGTGCCGGCAAGAAAGAGCCAGCTATTAAACTTGCAAACAGGGCACTGGTGATGATTTTGGAAAACATAAGTTGGATATTGGGATAACTGAGTACTATAGCTAGACTGATTTTTTTGTCAACCTTGGCATAAGGTGGAGGGTGTGAAAACGAGCTTTTTTTATTTGCGCCGCAAGACTATTGTTCAAATATGGCTAAGCGCGCCTTTATTATTCATGGCTGGGACGGATATCCCGAAGAGGGGTGGTTTCCCTGGTTAAGAAATGAGTTAGTAAACAGAGGTTTTACTGTTGAAGTGCCGGCGATGCCGCATGCGGATAGACCAACCATACAAGAGTGGGTGCAAAAGTTATCGGAAATGACTGGGGATGCGGACACTAATACTTTTTTCATTGGTCACAGTATGGGTTGTCAGACCATCTTACGTTATCTGGCGAGCCTCAAGAATAAAAAAATTGGCGGCATCGTACTAGTGGCTGGTTTTTTAGAGCTGCGGCCGCTGGAAGACGAGGAAGAAAAAAGAATTCTTGAGCCTTGGATCCGGACCCCCATAGATTTTACTAGGGTTCGCCAGGCTACCAGTAATATAACAGCGATTTTTTCCGATGATGATGAGTGGGTGCCACTGGAGAGAAATATTCAACTTTTTAAGAAAAATCTTGGTAATGAGATACAAGTTATTACGGAGCATAACAAGCAACATTTTAGCGGTAGTAGTGGAATAACCAGTCTCCCGTCGGCTCTAGATGCTCTACTAAAATATTCCACCAAAGACTGATATGAAATACAGCAAGTTGGTGCGTGATAATATTCCGGCAGCAAAAAGCGGCCGATCGCGGCCGCTTTGCCAAACGGATTATTTTGGAAGAAACGAATTAAATTGGCTGGGGTGTTAATTTGGTGACATTAGTCAGTTCGCTGCTAATCAGCATTCTTTTTTGAGTAGACCACAGCGGCCAGCAAGCCATCAGTTTCAGGGTTGGCACGGGGCGGCCGGATTCGATCAGCAAATCAGGTGTAGGCACAATGATTTCGGAGTTAGTAATGGTGTAAGTATAACGCGTGCCCGCGTAGTCGATATGAATTAGGTTGCCTGCCTTTAATTCGTTAATACGCAGAAAAGCGAATCGGTATTTTCCTTTCCAGGGCTCGCCGGTGCTGTGCGCAGAAATAAAGACATTCCCTAAATGGCCCGGCAGCACTCCATTGGGATACATGGCCGCTCCCGACTCCAATGTTTTTATTACATCGACATCCTCCATAGAAGGGCTGGTAACCAGAGGAACGTTGACATCGAGAGAAGGGATACGAATCCAGTTGCCCGCTTCCTTGGTGTCAACAATGCCGGCAATGGCGGGAAACAGTTGGCGGCCGGGGTCGGCACTAATGAACTCTTCACCGCGAGCTTCGCTGAGGGGCAGTTGCGGCATATATATTGCGCGATCGCCCCATAGATTAGTTAGTACAGGGATGACCATTAAAGCGCCGGTAGCCAAGCCGAATAACATCAATGACGCTGATGCGAATATGCTAAAAAACAGCACAGCGTTTCGCTGGGAAGGGGGATGCGGCGATAAATTTACTGTTTGATACATCATGCTCGTCTGTTAGTTAACCTGTCATCTAAACGTATTTTTACCAAAATGTCAAGCCGCGGCGCGCAGCTTGACCTAGTCTTACCAATAAAAAGGCTCTACAAAGCAAAAACCCGCCTAAAAGCGGGTCTTGCTATGTATTACGGGAAGAGATAATTAGACGTCCTGAGGCTTTACCGTTGTTCTCTTGTTGCCCTTAGCGCGGTCAGCAGCACGATCCAATACCTCCATAAGTTTCTTATTGAGGGCTGTTGGAAGTTCACCAGACATCTTAGCAGCCTTCATTTTCAAGTGAGCGCGGACTTTGCTGGATACAATTAGCATGTCACTCATATCTAAACACCTCCTTTATTGTTTACAGTTGATTAGCCAAATTATCCACATCGCCAGCATTCTACCATTATAGCCCCGGAAAGCTCAATTTTATATATTCACAGGCCTGCTGGCCCATTAACTAAAATATAAACAAAGCCGCCGCTAATAAAATTACTAGGGAAGCATGGGTGATTAAGGCGGGATGTTGGATGCGGATACGGATTATCACGGCCAGAATAAGCAGCACCAGCATGGACACTAAAATACTGGCAGTGATACGGCGGGTGAAGCTATTGAAGGTACGGGGGGCAGCCAGCTCGTCTTCCAACGTAGGAGTTGATTGATAAGCGGGCGTTAAAGCGATTGGCGCCAGTTCCGTCGTGTTGCCGGCCGCGTCTTGAATTTGAACCGTAAAGTTATTAGGCGCGGCCAGCAGTACTTTATTGCCGTCTGCCACACGGGAGTCGCCATTTTGGATAATATTTAGTTGCGCATAGTCACCATCTGGCGCCAGTACCCCTTGGGGCACTAGCAGAGCTGCTTGCCATTGATCGAAAGCTGGAGCTACAACGAATACCAGCTGTTCGGTAGCCAGCGTTGGGCCAGTGGTATCTTTGAGCACGGCTAAGGGATCAGACAGGGCGCTTTTGTTGCCAGCGGAATCGCTGCTATATGAGCGCAGAATCACAGTGCCGTCAGGAAAATTGTTTAGTGATACTGAAACTGGTTGCGGGCTGTCAACTAGCAAGATACTTTGCCGCAATTGATTGTTAGCCAGCAGGTGTGCAGTCGTACCGGCATCGCCGCTAACAATGAGAGCAGCCTCCCCGCCCACGGCAACACCCGGTTTTTGCAGAGCAATCCGGGGCGCACGTGGCGCCTCACTGGGCGGGGGCGGAGTTGGGGCGGGTGTGGCAGTGGGAGTTGGCGAGGCAGATGGAGTCGGTTTTGGCGAAGGCTTTGGTGTTGGAGAAGGGCTGGTGCCCCGCGGGGTACTGGTGCTAATGATTTCTGCCGCTACTTGAGCGGAGGAAGGCTTGCCAAACATGTGGACGACTATAGTAGACGTGCCTCCTTGAAACTCGCCGCTGACGACTGCCAGACCGGTTTCCGTGTAATCGGGACGCAATAAATTCTCCCGATGCGAGGGGCTGGCTACCCACGCGGCCGCCACATCTTCCGCTTCAGTGAAATCGATCGCTAAATTTTCACCGGCAATCAGGTAGCTGTAGCCCGCTTTGTTAATCCAGAACCAGGGAGTGACGCCGGCCGGAGAAATATGAGCAAAATAATCGTTGTTAAGCATGTCGTTACCTTTTTCTTTGGCTGCCTGTGACAACTTGCTGTTTACGGTCAATGCCGGCAGTCCGACTTTGGTACGCTCGGCATTGGTCAGCTGGATCATGCGGCTGGTTGTAATAGTGGACAATTCGGCAGAGGCGGGAGTAATAGCGATTACCCCTAAAGCAACTAGTTTAGTTAAAATCAGTAACGCCGAAACGGCAGCCAGCGGCTTGTGCCGCAACGCCAGCGGTTTGAAGTCATTGTCCGGATTAGGGATTACGCAAACTCCCAGTCCATGAATACTGCGGGCAGCAATTCCCATGTTACGAAGTATATCGTATTAAGTATCTTGTATCATGTATCGACCGACACTTGATACCGAATACTAAATACTAGATACTGCATCCTATGAATATTGTAATTATGGCGGGCGGTGGCGGAACGCGCTTGTGGCCCCTTTCCCGGCAAGGACAGCCAAAACAGTTTTTGGACTTGGGGACGGGCAAAACTTTGCTAGAGATGGCTTGGGAGCGGGCCTGCGCCTTGACTGATCGTAAGAATGTTTATGTTGCCACCACGCTTGAATACGCCAAACGCGTGCGCGAACTAATACCGCAGGTGCAAAAAAAGAACATGATGTTTGAGCCGGAGCGCCGCGACACCGGCCCGGCGTTTGCGGCGGCCGCTATTTACTTGGAACATCTTGGTCAAGGGGACGTTCCCACCATTTTTATGTGGTCGGACCATGTCTTCACCAATGAGCCGGAACTACTTAAAGACTTACGCAAAGTGCCTAAAATCTTACAGGAACATCCGGATACGGTGGTAATTGCCGGTCACATTCCAACCTTTCCGGAAACGGGCCTGGGCTACATAGAAGTCGGACGCAAGGTGGCCGGGCACGAGGATGTATTCTTCGTAAAATCATTCAAAGAAAAACCAGATTTAAAAACGGCCGAAAAGTATTTGTCCGCCGGTAATTTTTATTGGAACATGGCTTACATTAGTGTCCGCCCCGACTATCTTTTGCGGGAACTCACCCAACATGTACCAGATGTGATGGAGCAAATTGAGAGCTGCCGCCAGGCGATTGTTA
>CAZUSC010000019.1:0-15777 GCA_964622915.1 uncultured Candidatus Saccharibacteria bacterium
AACGTGCGGGCGGCGGGCGGTGTGACTGTGCCAGAACAACATCGGGATTGGCACGATGTTTCTTTGTATTTGGCCGGCAGTAATAAAATTAGTGTGGGTGGAAAGCTGGCCGGGGCTGACGAGGCCTCTGCAGGAGAAAAAAGAGGTGGGCGCTTAGGGGGCGGAAACCAGTATGAGGTGAAAGGGGGCGACTTATTAGTAGTACCGGCGGGGATACCTCATCAAAATAATTTTTCACCAGGAACAGCTTTTGCCATTATTAAAGTACCGGCGGGCAGAGAAGGAAAGTCACCGGTTGGCGATATTGTGTCTGACTGGGGCGGAATAACGCACATTTCTTCCTACGTTTCTAGCCAATAATTCTCCACAGCTAAATCAGTAGCGTTCGGTTAAAACGCGCGTAAACTTAGTAATTATCGGCAAAGAATTGTCTGCAGGTTTTGACATGACAGCATTAGTGTAATATGTTGATTGGCTATGCATATTTTAGTAACGGGGGGCGCGGGATTTATTGGCTCACATTTATGTGAAGCGCTTTTACGCGCTGGACACAACGTCACTTGTCTAGATAATTTTTCCACCGGACGACGGGAAAATATCGCCAACTTAACAGACCTTAATATAATTGAGGCTGACGTTAACGAAGAGGCAACCTGGAAGACTCTAAGCGGCCGATCCTTCGATGTTATTTTCTACTACGCGGCGCTGGTAGGCGTGAAGCGCACCGAAGAAAATCCGCTGGCGGTTTTAAAAGATACGCAGGGACTGTACTACCTGACCCAATTTGCCAAGAAAGAAAAAGTCAGAAAAATTATTTTTTCTTCTTCGTCGGAAGTCTATGGTCAAACGGCTGTTATTCCGACACCGGAATTAGAAGGCAACAAAGCGTGGAGCCCTTACACAACAGTCAAACTGTATGGCGAACACCTGTTACACTCACTGTGGAAGCACGATGGAATACCGACCGTGTGTCTGCGCTTCTTCAACGTCTATGGCCCGCGGCAGAATGGCAGTGATTACGGTTTCGTTGTTGGTAAGTTTATCGAACAGGCCACGGCGGGGGAAGCGCCGACAGTCTTTGGCGATGGCCAACAGACCCGTGACTTTGTTTATATTGACGATAACATCCAAGCGGCGTTGGTGGCCATGGACAGCACGGCGGCTAACGGACAGATTATTAATATCGGTACTGGTAGAGAAACGACCGTTAGCGACCTAGCGTATGCGGTCATAGAGGCCGCCGGCCGCCGGGGCAAAATATCGCCTGTTAATCTGCCTGCCCGCCAAATTGAAATAAGTCGCCGCTGTGCTGCCACAGACAAAATGACGGATTTACTGGGCGTAGAATGCAAGACCGGCTTAGCGCCTGGTTTGGAACAAACCATTACCAGCTTTACTTTGGCCAAATCAGATACTGCTGTCGCTCCGGCGGTAGCTTAAAAAAAGCCGGAGGAGGGACCCGGCTGCAAAGTGCAAGTTACTTGGCGCAGAACGTCATGAGGCGCCTGGTGTCGCTTTTGTGGCATAGGCAATCAATGGACCAAGAGGAATGTCGTGTTCTAGCATGAACTTGATGAGGTAGCAGCGCGGAATTCTGCGGAAGCGCGATCCTGGCACCTTAAAACCTCTCAACCTGCCGGAGTCGAAACACCGGATGATGGTTTGCTGGGATAGAGCTGTCAGGTCAGCGGCGTCACCCGTGGTATAGTTTTCTTTTTTGGCAATTTCTTCCAGACTGACATTAGCCATCGCATTGTCCTGTGTAAAGCGGGTAGTGGGAAAGAGCATCTGGCGACCTACCACTTTCATACCAGAATTATCGCCGCTGTTCAATATTGGTTTGGTTTTCCTCCAAAGCTTATTGAGCCGCGAAAAGAAGTCCGATATACTGGCTATGTAATTACTAAGATAATTTTATGGCCTATTCGTTACCCGAGTTACCCTATAAGTTTGATGCGCTGGAGCCGCACATTGATGCCAAAACAATGGAAATCCATTACACCAAGCATCATCAAACTTACCTTGATAAATTAAATGATGCTCTAAAGGATCATGGTGACTTAGCCGATAAGCCTATCGAGGAAATCCTAAGCGATTTGTCTCAAGTGCCGGAAGGAATACGGATAGCCGTGCGTAACCATGGCGGCGGTTACGCCAACCACAATCTTTTTTGGACAATAATGAGCCCCGCCTTCGCCGAGGCCACAGCGGGCAAGCCCGCAGGTGAGTTCAGCCGAGCTCTTGTTAGCACATTTAATAGTTTTGAAAAGTTTAAAGAAGATTTTACCGTTGCCGCTATTGGTAGGTTTGGCAGCGGTTGGGCATGGCTGGTTCAGGGAAAGGGCGGCCTGGAAATTGTAAGTACTGCCAATCAAGACTCGCCTCTGTCAGAAGGTAAGACACCCATTTTAGGACTTGATGTCTGGGAACATGCTTATTACTTGAAGTATCAAAATCGTCGGCCGGAATATGTTGAGGCCTGGTGGAATGTAGTGAATTGGGAGGAAGTTGACAAAAACTATCAAGCGGCTATACTGTAATTATTCACCAGGAAGAAGCTCCCATGTGGGTTCCGTCCCACAGCGGGGCTTTTTCATTTTTAGGGCTTGACTTTCATTAAAATAGCACTATACTGAAATTATAAATCAGACCGCGGTGCCGACTCATCCCTTAGGGTGCTTTAAGTACTGGGTCTGGTTTTATTTTGTAATGATTTTTAATAGGTCTTTAGCATTAACGGTCATACTTGGTTTCTCCTCACGTCGAAAAACACTATTAGCTACTTTATGAGCTTGAGCTCTCTTTCCAATCCGTTTAAACGTGATCCGACTCCGCTCGAATTTTTTATTAGAACTTTCTAGGAGCTCGCCGATCAGGTTACGAAGTAGACTTTCGTAACCAGGATACTCCGGATCGATAATAACCTGATCTAGCTTTGAGACATGACTTTTAAGGAGTAAAAAGACAAGCACGGCGAATACTTTGTGGGTATAAAATCGCGGTTTCCCAAGTTGTCGAAAGAATTTCTGCAGTTTACGTTTTTCTCGCCTTGATATTTTAATACTTCGCTTGAAGCCTTTATTATTCGTAAAGGCAACAACTGTATCCTTTGCCGTTTCCTCAACCTTTCCGCTCTGATCGATTTCAATGATCATAGACTTATTGTAACATTAAGTAGTGATCAAAAAACTGTCTTATATTTCGCCCCAGACAGAAGTTCGTAGCGGTTCTGTTGAGGGCAAGGGGCTATTTGCTAAATCTGATATACAAAAGGAAGAAATTGTTGCCGTCAAGAGTGGTCATGTCTTTGATATCGATACGCGCAAAGCAATTTCCGAACAATTGGGTCCGGCTGAAGTGCAAATTGCCGACAATTTATTCATCGGACCAGTTATTACAGAGGAGCGAGATGGAGCAATGCTTTACTTGAATCACTCTTGTGAGCCTAATCTTGGTGTGCAAGGGCAAATTATTTTTGTAGCAATGCGAGATATCAAGGCAGGTGAGGAGCTGACGTTTGATTACGCTATGACCAATAACGATGATTACAAAATGGACTGCAGTTGCAGTACCAAAACGTGCCGCAAAACCGTAACCGGCTCGGGTTTTACCCTAACTTCGCCAAGCCTGCCTGTCGGCAGACAGGGCTTCAGAAAGGCGCAGCACGCGTCTATATCTTGTATCAAAATCGTCGGCCGGAATATGTTGAGGCCTGGTGGAATATTGTGAATTGGGAGGAAGTAGCCAGACGATACCAAAAAGCAAAATAGCAGCTGCCCTGTTTGTCTAAAATCGCCAAATAATTAAAAGGCAGGCCGCACTAATTACCATCGGCGAGACTAAGCCTACAACGTACCAGTCCCAGCGGCGGGCGCGATGGATATCCCAATGAAACATGCGATGTATGCGGCGAATGGGGTTGAAAAGGGTATATTGTTCCAGCGGTTGGAGAATATCAGGTATTTGAGCAGCGATGGCGCTAACTAAAATATAAATATTACGCTCCCAAAGTAAAATCAGGGCAATCAGGAAACTAATCGCTACTATAATATCAACGATCAGACTAATGAACTGCGTCCAAGTGTAGGGTTTGTTATGTGCTGCAAAGGTATCGGGATCGATGTGCGGAGTAAGGTCCAACAAATAATGTGAAAAAAAGGCGACCACGAACATGGTGGTGGGACTTTGGATCAAAATTCCAATCGCGGCGCCGGCCAAAAGATGTACAGTGCCTGGCATACCCAGTAACAACTACTTTACCTGGCGACGCGAAGCGAGCCAGTGACTAAGATATAGTTGTTAATAGTTAGTTTGTTCATTGTGTGATGCAGTGTCGCAAGTATTTTGTCGCCCATCATCCCGCCAAGGGCGGGATTGTAAAGTATTGTTACTGGGCATAGATAAAAAGAAATCAAGAGAGAGGCAATTGGGCCGAAGATAAAATCATCTCCGCCTGGCGGCAGTCATGACGCATAGCCGCTACCAATTCGTTTATCTTATCAAATTTTTTCACGCTGCGCAGTCGCTTCACTATGGAAAAAGAGATGTGCCGATTGTATAAGTCTTTATCTGTCAGGTGCAAAATATGCACCTCAACTGTTTTGGTTCGATCCTGAAAAGTGGGGCGGGGTCCCACGTGCAGAACGGCTTGGTGGACGGGGTCGGTGGCATCTATTTTAGCCCAACAGGCATAGACGCCTTCTAACGGACGATCCTGCTCGTTTTCTAATAGCAGGTTGGCAGTGGGAAAACCAAGTTGACGGCCCCGCCCATTACCTCGCTTCACTTTACCGGCTATCCAATTCTTGTTCATGATCGCTCGGAATAGGCAATTTTTTTCTGCGGGTCCTGCGAAAAGCAGTGCCACGTAAAGTCGCGTGACCGCGACCACGCGGTTCTACGTGATGGCTGCCTCGCAGCTTTAGCCTGCCGCTCGCCTATTCCAATGTTTTTATCAAGCTCCTAGCGCAGGCGTCGATAAAAGGTCAGCGTGTTAGATCCATTCTCAATTCCTTTCACGCTGACAAAGTCTTGCTCCAGCCCCGCCTCAATCTCGGCATATTCCATCAGGAAAGAAAAGCCCGTTTGCTGTTCATGTAAAACCCACTGACTATCACGAAAAGCCTGCACCATTTTTTCCGCCGGCGGTAAAAATGTATTTAAGCGGCTTGTGTCTTGGCGGGTAAATTCATAGGCATACCAACGGGGATGAGCAATATCCAGCGCCACCCGCTGGCCGGATAAATAAGGAATTAGTGCCGCGCCGGTAAAGATGGATTCAGTCGGCGGAATATGCCCTCGCGCCCAATCGGCGGCCTCCTGCGCGGCGCGCTGATCAAAAGTGCCGGTGTGCTCGTATAAAAAAGTAATGTAGTTGGAGACGGTGACTGACCACAGCAGCACCAACGAAATTGCCACTATCACTGTGCGCCGGCCGAGTTCGACTAGCGGATAATCATGGCCAAAGAACAAACGAGTGTGCAAGCGCTGATATAGTGCCACCACGCCGTAAGCAGACAATACGACCAGCGGCGGAACAAACTCCGAAATATAGTTCGCATGAAATTTTATCCAGCTCTGATAAAAAAAGATTAATCCGCCAACCCAGAGCGGGATGGCCAGCGCGGCTGTAAGATGCCGGCGCAGGCTTAAGCGTTCGCGGTTGGCCGTGGCCATGTCCTCACTTTGCTTTCTTATTTGACCTGGTTGTGTGCTTACTTTTACAATCGCCTCGCTTTGCTTATTCCAATGAATGGCTTCGGAGCGCGGCCGGGGTAAAATTGTTACCAAGAGCAGGATGCCGGCAAAGCAATACCAGAGCCACGGAATTCCCCAACGCATAAATGCCGCTCCCTCATATTCATTGAAAAAAGTCCAAGCCCAGCCGAAGACCAGCCAGGGAAAAAGCCAGGCAAGCTTGGGCAAAACCTGATCCAAAATAAAGGCAATTTGGCGCGAGCCCACCTTTTTTATCTTGGATAGCCCCGTGCGCAGCAGCTGCTCCAGGCTTACTCCTAACCCGATCGCGGCCAGTAAAATCAGCGGCAGTGATTCACGGAAAAAAGGCGTCATACCTTTGAGGGAATAGGCGCGTACTTGCTCTAACTCCGCCGGATCAGTGCTAAAAATTCCATCTTCCGCTGAATTAAAGCCGAGAGCCTCCCAAAAACCTTCCGCACCATAAATGGCTGTGGCCCCGCCTAAAAACAAACCAATAATAATCACAAACCCAACGCCGACCCGTAATAAATGGCGACTGCGCGCGCGCCAGCTATCGGACTCCAGTAGAATGAAAAGCAGTGGTAAGAGGCCCAAGGCTAGAACACTCTTGCGTGAAGCCACTCCCATACCCAGTAACATGCCAGCCAGCACAAACCAGCCGGCCTGGGCTGTGGCAGGCCGCCCAGTCAAAAATGTCAGCCGGGGGGTAGTGCCCCGCAGCGCGGCCAACAGCACCGCCAGGCCGCTCACAGCAAAGAATAAGGCAACTGGCTGGGTATGCACATAAATGTTAAAAACGACGCCAGCACCAAACAGGAGCCAAATAGCGGCCGCCACCAATCCGATGCGCCTCCCCCAACCAGTCGGCAGGGCCAATTGTTGCCGGCTGCTGCTGACTAAATATGAAGGAACCCAAGAACGTGTTACGGCTTGGGAACTAAACAAATCCCGGGTCAACCAGTAAATAGGAATCACCGTTAAAACACCGGCAACGATTGATGCCAGGCGCCCAGCTATGATCGTATTGCCGACTAGTAACTGCCAAATATATATCCAAGCAATCACTAATGGCGCTTTTACATAGCCGTCGCCGCCCGCCAGCACGCCATATTGCCAGGCATAGGCGTCGTACAAATAATTGCCTTCATCGTTAGTGACGGGCAGCTCGGTCGCATAAATCCAGCGCAAAGCAAATCCAACTATTGCCAACACCGCTATCAATCCTATTGTCAATCCAAATTTACCAAACCAACTTAACAGGCGGTCATAGGGACGCTGGCCGATCAGCCAAAGCACAACAAAGAAGACTATGGCCGGCAAGCTGGCGCGCAACCAATTAACATAATTGCTTTTATTGCTACCCCATGAGTCTATAAAGGCAGATATTTTACCCAGCGATTTATTGACGACAGCCACTCGCAGCGGAACGGTGTGATGGACAGTAAAAGCCAGATCGGCGGTTTGTTTGCCGGAGCGCTGCAAAACGGCCGGGTCCGTCACAGCCGACCCTTGCTCACGAACAATATAGGCCGACCCCAAAGGATACGGATCAGCGACGTCCAAATCAACCGTAATCGCCTGGCCGGGAACACTGTCTGGGGAAACAACAAAGAAAAAATAATTTTTCCCCTTAGAATCCGGCAACGGCTCAAATTCAAAACGATATAATTGGTTGTCGCCTAGCTGCTGGGGGCTGACCACTGCGGTACGAAGATCTTGACTATCATTAGGCGAAGAACGCAAATAAAAGCGCACTTCCCCGCTATTAGTCCTGTTCGAGTATGTTGCAAACATGATGCCAATGGCGGATAAATTATCCGCCGGTGCTTGAAATGTTTGCCCAAACAGAACATCACGCGTTAGCTCACCGGCATTACGCGTGTAACGATTTTGGTTGATGAATGTTAGCCGGGTGGGAATAAATTGGGCGGCCAAAGCGCCGCCCGCTAGGGCGATAATTACTAATGACCAAAAAATTTTTCCCAGAGAAGACATTGCCCTGCCTACCAATAATGCTCTTTATTTTTCTTGTAGTAGGATACCATCCGATGTATTCCCTCCTTTAGTGGTACTTGTGAGTGCCAGCCGGTAGCGGCCTCTATTTTACTGGTATCAGCAATATAATCGCCGGTCTCATTGCTTTCATAATTCTTCGGCCAGGGTACATGCTGCTTGCTGCCGCTGCCCACTTCTTTAAGAACAGTGTCAATCATTTCCACAAACTTGACGCGCTCGTGCGTGCCAATGTTATACACTTCACCGGGTTGCCCCTTGACCGTTAGCTGTAAAAAGGCATCGACAATGTCGTCAATATAAAGATAGTCACGCTCCTGCTGGCCATCGCCAAAAACCTCAATCACTTTATTTTCCATAGCTTGGCGTACAAACCACCCAACGATTGAATATTTTCCATGTTTCATCTGCTGCCGCGGCCCATAGGGGTTAGGAATCCGGATGGCAATCGTTGGCACGCCAAAAGTATCGTAAAAGTATCGGCAATACTTTTCGCCCAGCAGCTTATGAATGCCATACAAAGATAGGGGATCAGTCGGATGTTCCTCACTGACCGGAATATTTTTGATTTTGCCATAGACTAAGCGCGAAGAAGCAAATAAAAATTTAGCGGTGGGCGCATTTTTTTGGATGGCATCCAAAATTGTCAGGTGCCCGCGGCCATTGATATCTAAGTCAAGGAAAGGATCGTCCTTCGAGTCAAGATAACTGACCTGGGCAGTCAAGTGATAAATAATATCTTTATCACGAACCAGCTTGGTGATCAGAGCGGCCTCGCGCACATCTCCATGGATAAATTCAATCTGCTTGTCATCCTCGGCTAGGTTAAAATGATTGCCGCCATATAGAGGCAGCATGGCATCCAAAACTGTAACCTTGGCTGCCCGCCTCACCAGCGCATGGGCGAGGGAGCTGCCAATAAAACCAGCCCCACCAGTAACCAAGACTTTTTTCCCTCGAAAAAAGTCTTGGCCGGCGAGCGACAGACTACTACTGGGCGTGTTTGGCATAAAGCCTATTATACTCCTGCATTATATTGTTCCAATCATAGCCCATGGCAATCCGCCGGCTGGCCGCGCCCATTTTTTGCCGCAGGACTGCGTCGTCCACTAAGCGTGCCAGACGGTCAGCCAAAATCGTAATATCATCACCTTTAATGAGAAAGCCATTTTCCCCTTCATGGACAATTTCGTTATTACCGCCCACGTCGCTCGCCACAATAGGTAACCCGCAGCCCATTGCTTCCAATATCACAGACGGCATGCCTTCCGACAACGAGGTCAACACAAAAATATCGGCATATTGATATGACTTTTCCAGCTGGCCATATGGCACCATGCCAACATACCGAATTAAGTCACTCACACCCAAGCTTTCTGCTAACTGATCCAGTTCCGGTCGATGATCGCCAGTACCCACCACCTCTACTTCAAAGGGTTGGCGGGCGAGCAGACGTAGCTTGGGCAGAGCTCGCACGACCCGTTGAAAACCCTTGCGGGGAATTAGCCGGCCAATAAATAGAATGCGCACCTGCGGATTAGGCGGCCGACTAATGGGTACAAAGCGGGCGGTCTCAACCCCATTGGGTATGGTAACAAAATCACTCTGCGGATCCACCACCTTACCCAAACGCGCCAATTCTTGCGAGCAAACGGATCGAAACTTGGCGCGCCGCCAAATTGTTTTCAGGAGCGGGGTGATCAGCGGGTAAATACCCCGATAACGAGACGGGTTGGCGCCTGGTATGTCGGAACCTCCGAAATAAACTCCGTAAGGAATCCCGCGCACATAACTAATTATCCAAGCCACCCAGCCCGCCGGTACAGCAAAATACGCTTGAATAAAATCCACTCGATGGCGCCCCGTGTAAAAAAGTGCATAGAGTAGGGCGGACATGCCAAAAATGACTAACTCCCACATGGCGGCAAAGTCTTTGTAGCGCCGCACCGCTGGCACCCGGATAATAGTGGCGCCGTCAATAACCTCCCGCCGCGGCAACCCCCGGTAGCCGGAAGTAATTAAGGTCACCTTATGGCCCGCCTTGACCAAATACTTGATAGCGTACTTGGTTACAGTTGAACCGCCCCCGCCAATGGGTGGGAACTCGTTATTGATGAGCAGTAAATTCATAAATGAAAAACTTCAAACTTAAAAAGCAAAAATGAAAGTCAAAACTAAAAAGTTTGGAATTTCGAGTTTAAGTTTTGACTTTTGCATTTTGACTTCTAACTAGTCTTCAAATCCTTCAAGCGAGCGTATCGAATATGGCTTCTTCTTAGCGTAATAAGTATGGGCCACTACATCGGCTAGCACACCCGATAAGAGAAACTGAAAGCCCAACAGTACTAATAAAACGGCCAGCAAAGGGGAGCTGCGGTTCGCTAAGCTGATCAGTTTGAGCAGCCACAGAAAACCCAGCGTCCCGCCCAATAAAAAACCGGCGGCAATAAAAACAAAACCGATCGCGCCGAAGAAATGCATTGGCCGAGCAGAATACTGAATCCAGAATTTCACAATTAGTAAGTCTAAAATTCCTTTCAGTTTTCTTCTGACATTATAGTTTGTACGCCCATATTTGCGCGGATGATGGCGTACCACCATTTCCCCCACCCTAAATCCCTTCCAACTTAAGAGTGCGGTGATATAACGATGCATCTCGCCGTACAGCTCTAGGTCTTGCAAAGCTTCTCGCCGGTATACTTTTAGACTGCAGCCCTGGTCATGCACTTTTTCCCCTGTCACCCATCGGCGCATATAGTTGCCAATCCAGCTGCCCAGTGTCAGCAGTCCTTTTTTGTCTTGGCGGTCTTTTCGCCAACCGGAAACCACATCGTATCCTCGCTCTTCCAACAGCTTGATCATGCCGGGAATATCCGCGGGGTCATTTTGCAGGTCAGCGTCCAGTACCGCCACATATTCTCCTTTGGCTCGATCGAACCCAGCCGACCAGCCAGCCGTTTGCCCAAAGCTGCGCCGGAAACGGATGATTTTTACGTTTGGATCGCCTGCCCGCAGTGCCTGCATGTGCGTATAAGTACCGTCACTACTGCCGTCATCAATAAAAATCAGCTCCCAGTCGCCCTCCATGCCATTAAGCACGCGCGCAACAGCCTCGTATAAAGGCTGCACTGATTTCTCTTCGTTATGGGCCGGCACCACTATCGAATACTTCATAAAATCGCTACTAATGTAGCCATTGTATCAGGTAAATAAGCTGCGCCATATTAACATTTTTACTGCCAAAAATCAATACCAGACCACTCTTATTAATAAAGTCTAGCCAAACGTAATGGTTTACTGCTTGAAAATAAGCACTACTCCCAATATATGAAAATTCCGCGAATACTAATCTTATTTAGTCACAGGACTTGGAAGAGATTAAACTGTCGCTCGCTCGAATCGCTAAAGATCTTTCTTCTCCTCGCTAATATCCATCAAATATTTTCCGTAGCCACTCTTGAGCAATGGTTCGGCAATAGATTTCAACTGTTCGGCCTCAATAAAGCCCATCCTATAGGCTACTTCTTCTACACAGCCCACTTTTAGTCCTTGCCGCTCTTCGATAATTTGCACAAAGTTGGCCGCTTGAAGTAGCGAGTTGTGCGTACCGGTATCCAGCCAAGCGGTACCGCGATTAAGACGAGCGACTTTTAGCTTGCTTCGCTCCAAATAATTTTTATTTACATCTGTAATTTCGAGTTCGCCTCTATCGGATGGTTTTAGGTTCTGGGCGATCTTTACTACTTCGTTGTCGTAAAAGTAAATACCAGGCACCGCATAGGACGATTTAGGGTGGTCAGGCTTTTCTTCTATTGAAGTAACGTTGCCGTCCCTATCAAAATCCACTACGCCATAACGCTGCGGATCGGCTACGTGATAAGCAAACACTATACCCCCTCCTTGTTCCGCTATGCTCCTGACAGCCTGCTGTACAACATTCTCAATGCCCCCTCCATAAAAAATATTATCGCCCAGAATTAAAGCGGCACTGTCATCGCCGATAAAATCGGCTCCGATAACGAAGGCTTGGGCTAGTCCTTCCGGTTTTGGCTGCTGGGCATATTCAATTTTAATGCCGAGCCGGGATCCGTCCCCTAATAGCTCCCTGAATAACGGTACATCTTTAGGCGTTGATATAATCAAAATTTCCTTAATACTGGCAGACAGCAAAGTCGATAGCGGATAATAAACCATTGGCTTGTCATAAATCGGCATCAGCTGCTTGCTGACCGAAATCGTCAGTGGGTAAAGACGCGTGCCTGATCCCCCGGCAAGTAATATTCCTTTCATGCCCAGTAACAACTACTTTACCTGGCGACGAACAGCGAGCCAGTTAATAATAGTCCTAATAGTGATTATGTAACTCATTATATTGTTTGATACTAACAGCATGTCGCCTCAGCGTCCCGCCAAAGGCGGGATTTGTAAAGTATTGTTACTGGGCATGATTCTTTAACCAACTGATAAATTACGCCGCCGATCAAGTAATGTCAACTGAATTTACTGCCTAGCTAGCTTAGCGGCGCGTCAGACAACTTGAGACCCCCTTCGTTGGCCCTAAGAGGAATAGTAGTAATCGGCATTCCCGACGAGTTATCAGCCAATGCTTTATAAACGTGGGCGATCGCTGCCAGAGACATAGGTATGGTCCACAAGAGGCCGATCCCCAGTAGCAAAGCGCCCACTAAATTAATAGCGACTAGGCTAATAGCTAGTAGTATGAGCTTAGCTCGAGCGCCTCGGGTTATTTCCCAACTGCGCCAAAGTGACTGGAATAGGCCCAGATCTTGGTCGAGAATAAGGTAAGAATAAAACTGCAGACTAACTGCCAACACCAGGCCAGGAATAACGAGGAGCACAAGTCCGACACCTACCACGATGGCATACACGACTGACGCCCCTAAATATCGCCAAAAGGGATGAACGGTGCGGAAAATATCGCTAAAGCGGGGCGGTGCGCCCTTAATGATTCTAATCAGGCTATAAATAATGCCCATATTTACAATGGTATGAATAACAATTGAAGCCAACGCCACCACTGCCACTAAGCGTGGAGCACTATTCTCGGCATATCCAGTGAGCGACCCAAAAGCCATTTGCATAATAAACACGAACAATAGCATGCGGACAAAAAACCAGAAATGTTGTTTAGCACTCTGCCAACCCAATTTCAATGTGAGGCCGATTAACACCTTAGGCATGCCCTGATGTTAACATACTTTTTGCTCATGAATAGGCCTGCCCGCCGATGTGCTTATGGGGTAATAAATATTGGCGAATATACTCGTCAATTGACTTTTCCAGTGTCATAAAGCCAGCGGAATATCCCACCTGACGCAATTTAGATATATCCGCCTGTGTGTAATTTTGATACTGGTTTTTTAAACTTTCCGGTAAGTCTATGTATTGAATTTTTGCTGCCATGCTTAGCGCAGAAAATATCGCCCTAGCTACTTCGTTCCAACTATGTGCGACGCCGGTACCAACATTAAAGATGCCAGCCACATCTGGATGATCTAAAAAAAATAATGTTGCTGCTAAGGCGTCTTTGACATAAATAAAATCCCGTTGCTGCTCGCCATCCTTATAATCAGGGTGGTTGGATTTAAATAGATTAATCACTCCTTTTTCCTTCGCTTCCACAAACTTCTTATTCATAACACTACGCATCTCCTTCTTATGGTTTTCATTGGGTCCAAAAACATTGAAGTACCGCAGGCCCACTACTTTGTGTAAATAGCCGCCATCGCGCGCCCATGTATCCACCAGTAGCTTTGATTTCCCGTAAAGATTTAAGGGCTGTAACCGTTCAAACAATTCCTCATCATCGCTATAACCCAAACTCCCATCACCATAAGTTGCCGCGCTGGAAGCATAAATACAGTGAATCTCTTGGTCATAACACCAACGAATAACATCCTTTGAATATTCAACGTTATTGTCTAATAAATAGTCCCAGTTTTGTTCAGTGGTGCTACTGCATGCACCCATATGAAAAACCGCTTTTACTTCATCACGATCAAAGTACCCAACTTTAAGTTTCTGCTGAAATTCCTTAATGCCAATCTGCTGATCGTATTTCAGGTGCCCGATATTGTGTTCCTTTTCACCGTTATCCAGGTCATCCACAATAGCAATGTCTGTTTCGCCGCGTTCATTCAAACCCCACACTAAAGCACTGCCAATGAATCCCGCCCCGCCCGTAACAATGTATTTACTCATGAGTTTAGTATTAAGGAGCAAGTATTAAGTAGCAAGAAAAAGAAAATACCCGCGCGAATTAAACCAACCAGGCCGCTGCTCACCCTGCCTTACTGTAACGAAGTCAAATCTTTGCTGATACGTTCAATTATCATGCTGGTGGCTAATCCTTCTCGACGGGCAACTACATGCCCTTTCGCCCCCACTTCCTGCATGGCGGGCCAATCCACCCACTCCTCCGGCTGACCGTATTCTTCCCCATTTGCATGGATATGCGGCTTTACGCTCCGAATCAGCACGTTATGAACCTCATTGTATGGCGCATCAACAATGATCACGTAATCAACGCAGGCAAGGGCAGCTAACATAGCTGCTCTCTCCAGTTCAGGTATGTACGGCCTCGTATCTCCTTTGCCTTCTTTTACTGACGCGTCTGAATTCAGCCCTACAAATAAGACATCGCCCTGCTCTCTTGATTCCTCCAGCATATCGAGGTGTCCGGCATGCAGAATATCAAATGCACCATTTACCGTGACAATTTTTTTGCCATCTTGTCGGAGCTGGTCGGCAACTTTCTTCGCCCGCTCGATAGTTAATATTTTATCGTATCGCCAATGATGTAAAGGCATGGAATTAAATTCAAAACTTAAAAGGCAAAACGCAAAACTGAAACTAAAAACTGCAAAAATACGCCCATAAACCATTTACTCGCAAAAAAACGACTAATGAAGGATAAATCATGTGTATAGGCATGATAGCACGAGCGTGTTTAGGAGTAACTAGAACCTATCCTAAAAATACCTGAATTGTTATGATGATGGAAAGAACATTAACACAAACACTATGGACCTCACCAATGAACAGTGGGTGGTGGTGGCTCCCCACATTCCTGAGCCGCCCAAGCGCGATGATGGCAAAGGCCGTCCCCGCACTGACAATCGGCCGGTGCTTAACGGCATTCTCTGGGTACTGCGCACGGGAGCGCCGTGGAAAGATTTACCGGAACGGTACCCCTCACCATCAACCTGTCACTTACGATTCCAGGAATGGAATGAACAAGGTATCTGGCCAAAGATACTTACCACCCTCGCTACACACTTGGATCTTACTGAAGCTTCCGTTGATGCCACCTTCGCCTCAGCGAAAAAAGGGGGGCCAGCGTCGGCAAGACCAAACGGGGCAAGGGAACGAAGATTATGGCGGTTACAGACCGAAATGGCTATCCTGGGGCTGTCGCAATTGCTTCAGCATCCCGACACGAAACACAGCTCGTGACCACGGTGCTCTCGGCACGGTTTACGAAAGAGCTGCCGGAAAAAATGATCGGCGACAAAGCCTACGATTCCGATCCGCTGGACCGTCAGCTGGCCACACTCGGTGTCGATCTGATTGCACCACACAAAGAAAATCGAGCGAAACCAGTAACACAGGATGGCCGCAAACTGCGGCGGTACAAGCGACGCTGGAAAGTCGAACGACTGTTTGCCTGGCTCCAAAACTTCCGGAGACTGATTGTCCGCTACGAGTACCACGACCGCAATTTCTTAGGCTTCGTACAGCTGGGGTGCATGGTCATTTTGCTCAGAAAGTATTTTTAGGATAGGTTCTAGTGAGTAGTTCGTAGACGGTATGATTATAGAGTTATGTCAGACAAATCGTCGTGTCTTAAACTACCACCTACAACCTACCAACTACTACCTGTTATGCATCTACCCCCTATAGCCTAGAGTTGGTATACTTGGCCAATGACGCCTCCGGACGGTGATTTTCCTCTTCATCCCCAGGCTGAAGAGTTAATACTGTGTCAAGACAACAAGTACGTTTGTGAAACGTATATTTTTG
>CAZUSC010000020.1:0-17067 GCA_964622915.1 uncultured Candidatus Saccharibacteria bacterium
GAACGCGAGAGAAATATGTCCAAAGAATCTTTTGTCTCACCAGCCATAAGCAAACTGCTTACGCCCAAAAACTTTCCTGGTACTCCATTTGCATCTTCGTGAATTACCACAAACCCAGGTTTCTCAAGACGTACGACTACGACTGACACGGTTTTGGACGGTGCCTGTTCCGCAACATAGATTGCATTTTTCCCAACAAAAAAACCAGTGGGGCCTCTCTCCGCGTCGGGCTCACCGGTTTCTCTCGAGAATAAAAACGCCGCGCCCATGCCAGCGACAACAAGAAGAATAACAAGAATAAGAATGATTTTAGTATTCATTGTATTATGATACGATACGCAATCTACAAAAGTAAACAATCCATAGCCACCGCGAGGGATTGTTTACACTTATTCTCTAAAACAGTGTTAGTCAGCCCAGAGAACGAAGGTGAATACCTTCTCGTTATTTTTGAGGTCACGGACATAAACCGAAGTCCTGCCTTTTGAATCTTTTCGGAGCTCCCTGCCCCATTCAGCCGCATCTGCCGCGCTGCCGTTTCTGTTGTTAGAAACTGCCTGGCCAACCGTTGTTATAGAATCGAGATGAGCGTAGATCGTCTCAAGCTGCTCGTAGTCGTGCGCATTCGGGTGTTCGTTTGAAGGCGGGCCCGCCGGATTATTCGTGTAATCCATGCACGTGCCAAGATTCGCATTGGAGAAGTTTTCATCTTGGTGATCAAGACCAAATGTGTGGCCAATCTCCTGACACATCACCAGCCGCCTCCACGCGGGAGTATTATAAGTGGCAGTATTGAAGTAGCTGTCATTAACTTTAACTGTGCCTTTGACAATGTGGTCGCCGCTTACCCAAATCGAAGCCACGCCTAACCATCCGTTAAAGCCGTACTTGTTGCTGCAAACCTCTACGCGACCGTTCGCAGCTCGGCAGTTTCTGGGATTGACGCTGCCAGTAACAACCGCGGTATTAAGTGCTGTAGCTACACTCCAATCAGATGACGCCTCACTAAGGTAGGCATCCCACACGCTTGAAACATTATCCCCAAGCTTAAGCGTGAAAGGGTTAGATTGGCGCGCCCAATGATAAGGACCCCAGGAGTGGGCTGCATATACGAGTGTTCCGGAGGCAACGAATATGACAAACGCAACGATAACTGCTGTCTTTACGCGAAACTTGAAAAATATCATATTGAGCTTAAATTATAACTTAATTTTACTCGGTAAGGTGAATTTTCGACCTTTGATATTTTTGCCTGTATAATTGCAAAGCTTACTCCGAATCAACTATAGTGTCAACCAGGGTAACCCTCTCTCCGCAACCATTCCGTTCTTTAGCAGTCGGGCAAAGGGGGGGTTAAGGGGAAAATTGAATCTAATGACCGACAATCTAGCCAACAAAAAATGCGTGCCGTGCGAGGGTGGAATTCCGCCGCTCAAGGGCAAGGAAGTTAAGAAATATATTAGCCAGATTGATCCAGCCTGGCAGGTTATTGATGAAAAGAAAATCCGCCGGGAGTTTAAGTTCAAAGATTTTAAGGCTACAATGTCTTTCGCTAATAAAGTAGCTGATCTAGCCGAATCAGAAGGGCATCATCCTGATATGCATATTTCGTACGGGAAAGCAGTAATAGAATTATGGACGCACAAGATCGGCGGTCTTTGGGACAATGACTTTATTCTAGCGGCCAAGATTGATCAACTTGCCGAGTGAGTAGGTTGTAGTAAGTAGTGAGTAGAAGAGCGGCCATGAAAAAACCGATTGGGGGTTTCCAATCGGTGGCGTGGTTATTGCTCATGGCCGGCCGGAGTCAAAGTTCTCAAGCGATTCCGGTGCGTCTTTGAAGGTGGCATAAAGGCCAGCCAGCACACGCAAGGCTAAGACAATACACATACTGCCAATTGCCTCGTACAGCGATGTCAAAAGGCCAGCCAGGCCTCCGACGCAGATACTCCACCCGAAGCCAGCGGTCTTCAGCATCCACAACCAGCTATGCCAGTGACTTTTTTCTGACATGGCATGGACTCCTTGATCTTCCTTGGAAACAAAGAACCTTTCCCTTATTTACCATACGCTATTGGTAAACGTGTTCAAGGTTTGGACATCAGCGGTTTTGTGATACGGTCAAAATATGAAGAAAAACATTGAACCGATAGTGGATTTCTTGTTTGAGGTAGGTATACTGGCTCAAACTCCTCGCAGCGGCTTTCATTTCTTGGGCAGCGGAAAACAGTCGGTGGCCGAACACATTCATCGCACAATCTATGTGGGTTATGTTCTAGCCAATATTGAGGAAAACGTGGATATGGCCAAAGTGTTAACCATGTGCCTTTTCCATGATTTAGCGGAAGCGCGAACCAGTGATCTAAATTATGTTCATCAGAAATATGCGGTGGTAGATGAGAAGAAAGCAGTCAGTGACTTGGCAAATACTTTAGAATTTGGCTCCTCTATCCAAAATATTTTGGGAGAATATGAAAAAAGAGAAAGCAGAGAATCGCTAATTGCCAAAGACGCTGATACCCTGGAATGGATTTTATCGCTAAAAGAACAGCAAGATACGGGTAATACGCGAGCCGCTACCTGGATACCTTCGGCCGTTGCTCGTCTTAAGACAGAATCAGCCAAACAGCTGGCAACCCAAATTAAAAAGACTGATTCAGACCACTGGTGGTTTGCCAACAAGGAAGATCAGTGGTGGGTGTCGCGAAGCCTGCAAGAACAGAAAAAACGATAATGAAAATTGGCCTTATCTCCGACACGCACGACCAGCTTAAAAATATTGAGCGGGCTTTTTCGTTACTAGGCAAAGAAAAAATTGATTTGGTTTGCCACCTGGGAGACTGGATCGCCCCTTACTCTATCGACCTGGTCGCCAGTTTAGCGGAAAAAATGGACGTGCCCCTCAAAGGAGTGCTGGGTAATAATGATGGGGAAGTTTTTATTATCGTGGGGGAGAACCCCCGCCGCTGGAAGATGGAACTGGGCCAACAGACGCTGACCATTGAGGCGGAAGGCAGGACAATCATTCTTTATCACGGCACTGACCCTAATCTCACGGAGGGTCTAATTGCCAGTGGTAACTATGATGCTGTATTTTCCGGCCATTTCCATGTTCCGCGCAATGAAATGGTAAACAAGACACTGGCCCTAAACCCGGGAACTCTCAGCGGTTACAGCCTGGACCGAGGCGGCCAAATTAAAATAGGGGAATTCGCTGTCTACGACAGCCAAAACAATACTGCAAAAATTATCGAATTCCCCCTAAATAATTAGTCGCCGCCGTCGGTACTGACTTTAACTTCCAGCCGATCGCTTACGCTTTGATTGTTACTAGCGTTTATTTCCTGCCGTACGTTCAAGCGGGCGCTATCATTAGTCACTTCCTTTTCAACCACTTCATGCACGATACCATCCTTATTCGGCAGCAAATCTTCGCTGTTAAGGTAGCTTTTAAACTCTAGGCGCCGTTGGTTAACGTCCTGTTCCAGTACCTCGGCTTTTTCTTTGGTTGTCTGTAAGCTGCTGCGAACAGACTGACGGCGCTCATTCAGTTCCTGCCTTTTTTGTTCACGCAATTCTTGTAATCGGCTCTGCCTCTCCGCCCGCAGCTGCTCGAGGCGATCGCGGCGTTCCTGAACACGTAGGCGCATCTTTTCTAGACGTTCACCGCGGCTAGCACGCCAATTGGCAAACCGCTCCTCCAGCTTATCGCGCAGCTCTTGCCGGCGAGCAATAAATGCTTTGGCTCGCTCCTCTGCTTTTTTGATACGGTCCTCAATTTTTTGCACGCAGTCTTCATCGCCTAGATCTGCGCAGGCAGCCAGTTTAATATCCAAGCGATGTAGGCGCTCGCGATCAAGCGCTGACTTTCGTTCCGCACTCAAGGTAAAGGCGCGGCGAATATTAAACCAGGCATTTTCCCAACCAAACCGCCAGCCTTCATCGGGCAGCACCTCGGCTTCGACATCATCCGATAAGTCCTGCGACTTCAGGCCTTCGTCAGCGAATTCATCATCGGCATTTACGGTTACTTCTACAATATTGTGATGAGTCGGATCAGCCGGGTCGTAATGAGCGAATGCCGGCCAAGCAGTGAGGCCCAAAACAAGGATTGGAAGGAAGATCTTTATCATCATAGAGATAGTATACCCCCAAATATATATAAAAACTGTAGGCCATTTTGGCGATGGCCACTGGAATGGCTCAATTAGCCTTACTTCTGCGTTTTATGGGGTTTTATTAGAAATGGCTCTTTCGCCCGCCATAGCCAATTACAGCCCCGATTGACAAAAAATGGGGGGTATGCTATAGTGTCACGTTTTGCCTGATAGATCGTCCAATCTGTCAGGCTTTTTTGTTACCCGAATTTAGGGTGATCCACCCCGCCACGGCGGGGTTGGAAGATCCATAAGTCTCTATATGCAACTAAACAGCATTTTGAGACACAAACACGATCTAGTACGGCGCAAACAAACCCTAAATTCACCGTGGATTATCACATTGAGCGCTGTAGTAGCAGTCTCCGTGCTGCCCGGCAACGCCCTGGCCTTTGAGACTAACCTTCTGATATCACCTACCCCTCGCATTGTTGCTTACTTCAACAGTGCTGAAGTTACTTCTCTTGAGAGCGATCAGGCTCCGGAATTCGCTGGCTACACACCTGGCGCTGTTATCGCTCAAAGCACGCCTATCACAAAATCTGCTCCGCTTGCTCCTGTATCCATTCGCTTAGCTAACACGACAAGCAATATAAATCCTGTTGCGCCTTTTGCGGCCCCTACTAATGGTTCAATCCTGGTGCTAGAAGGCGAAGCCAGCTTCTACAGCCGTGCTGGCTGCTTAGGCTGCGATCCCCGTATGATTATGGCCAATGGCCAACCGCTTAACGATAATGCCTTAACTATGGCTATTGGCGCTGACCGCAAACACTTAGTCGGCCGCAACGCCACCGTTACCAGTCTGGCTACCGGTAAGTCGGTTACGGTTCTTATTACCGACACCGGCGGATTCTACCAAGCCAAGTACGGCCACCGCGTGGCTGATCTTACAATTGCTACTAAGCAAGCCATTGGAATGGCCGGCGGGGTGGGACAAGTACGCGTATCAGTCCACTAGAAAAAAATTGAGTAACGAGTAACTGGTAACCAGTAACCAGTAATTTCTGACCGCATAAACTACAGCGCTTTCTTTTGTGAGAGAGCGCTGTTTGTTTTATACACTGGCTCATTGACTTTTCTCCCATTGTGTGATACTATATTACGATAGCTATATAACGTGATTAATAATACAAACACAAACATTTTTCCCCTGCCGGATGTTGCTGCGCTCAAAGCAATAAGCCTCACTGCTGGTAAAGCGGCTTTGCTAGTAGCCTTTGCCCTAATAGGATCTCTGTCCGGCCAGCTGCTACCTTATACCAATACCTTTATGCAGCCGCAGCGCTTACTCTTTCCGATTAATGAAATTTTTACCAGCACATCCCAGCCCGCCTCGTATCCATTCAAACCGGGTGCTGTTTTGGGAGTGACGTCTACTGCCTATTCATCTACTGTTGGTGAAACTGACAGCTCTCCCTTTACAACCGCTTCCGGGACTACTACCCGCCCCGGCGTTATGGCCGCTAACTTTCTACCAATAGGCACGAAGGTTAAGATTGGTAACAACATCTATACAATTGAAGACCGGATGAACGCCCGATATAACGATACATACCGCATTGATATCTGGATGACTTCAGCCGCAGCCGCCCGCTCACACGGAGTACGCCCGCAAATCATAGAAATTGTCTCCTTGCCTCAATAACTCGACTTCTAGCGGGGTGGACTTTTTGGCAGCAATCATTATAATGCCCTCTATCTATGAGTTTACTGCGCGAGTTTGAACTGGAGCAGATTGCCAACATCAGCCGGCCGCGCATGCGGGCGGGCGATATTGTGCGTGTCGGCACCAAAGTCCAAGAAGGGGATAAGACCCGCGTGCAGACATTCGAAGGCACTGTCATGGGCATCCGCGGCAGCGGGCCTTCAGCGACGTTTACTGTCCGGCGCGAAACAGGAAAATATGGTGTCGAACGCATCTTCCCTCTTTATAGTCCGCTGATTACTGGAATTGATATCATTAAAAGACAGAAAGTCCGCCGCTCCAAACTGAATTTCATGCGCCAGGCTGGACAACGCCGCGTGAAGGAAGATGCAATGTCCATGCAACGGCACGTCAAAGAAGAATCGGACAAGCAGCGCTTAGCCGACCAGGCCGCCAAAGCTTCAGCGAAGGAGGCAGAAGCCAAGAAGCGAGGCGAAGAAAAAGCGGCACAAGAAGAGAAGGCCAGGCAAGCAACCGAAAAAAAGGCAGAGGCACCGGCATCGGGGGCCAAAACAGAAGACAACAAACCGGCTGATCAAGCTTAAGAGATCACAAAACTACAAAAGCCCGCTTTCAAAGCGGGCTTTTGTTTGGTATGAAATAAGACACGGCCATATTTAGGTTGTAGGTTGTAGTAATGAAGGTAAAAATATGGCGCAGTGGCGAAGTAGCAAACGCGACGGTCTGCAAAACCGTTACCCATGGGTGCAAATCCCATCTGCGCCTCAATGTTCTTTTAAGCCCGGGTGGTGGAATTGGCTTACACGCACGACTTAAGATCGTGTGCCGCAAGGCATGCGGGTTCGAATCCCGCCCCGGGCACATCATGATTAAAGCAGCATTGTTTGATGTAGGTGGAGTTTTGATTGATTCGTTTGAAGCCAATCTAAAATTCTTTCAGAACCTGATGGTGAAAACAGGTTATGCGTCGCCTACGCGAGAGAGTTTCCGAGATATCTTTCCACTTAACTTGCCAGCAGCAATTAAAGCTCTTACCAAAAATGAGTCAGCAGCAGAACTAAACAGAATCTTGCAGATAGCTCAAAGCCGAGAAACGGGATACGACGTTGAACAAATAACGACACCACCAGACGCTGAAAAAGTCCTGGTGGCACTAAGCAAAGATTATAAATTGAGCATTGTTACTAGCAGACAATATCCTTACGAAGCACCTGCTCTGGCCAAATTACCAAAATATTTCCAAGTGACGGTTTCTTATGCAGATACTAAGAATCACAAACCTCATCCTGAACCCTTGTTGCTCGCAGCCCAAAGACTAGAAGTTGCACCAGCAGAATGTGTTTATCTTGGCGATGCCGCAAGCGACTTGCAGGCCGGACGTGCAGCAAAGATGAAGGTTATTATCTATTCCAAAATCAAAGAGTCCCGGGCTGATGCCTGGACAGCGTCGTTTGCTCAATTGCCAGAGTTGGTATCGTCTCTAGCTTAGAACAAAGCATAGTCAGATAATCGTCCCAGCTAGCGCACAAAGGAAATCAGTAAGTAAAAGACGCTAACTCTCCGCAATCTCTAGTTCGCATACGAGTGGACGATGGTCCGAGACATCATCGAGCGGCATATGGTGATTAAGAACCTTAAAATCGTTGCTGATAAACATCATATCGACGATGGCTTCAGCATAGCCCGGTTTTGTCTTATGCGACATATTAAATGAGCTGGTACGTTCGCCTTTAAAGATATTTCGCGCGTGACGTTCGATAAGGTTAGTGGTTTTAGTGCCCTCCTGGACATTAAAGTCACCGGCCAAAATGACATACGGCCTGTCGGCAATTTTTTGCGCAATCGCTTCACCCATGGCCAGGCGCCGATCATTATCATCCCCATCCTCACCCCAAATGCCCTGCGTATTGAATATATTTAGTGATGTGCCGTGAGCATCAATAACGGCATGTTGCAGGTTGCGCGGAAGGTGGGTGGCCGCGGGTCCCGGCTCGATATCAATTGTTCGGTAGGGAATATCGTAGAAGGTGGTGGCTTCTTCGATCATAGGAAAACGAGAGAGAATAGCATTGCCTGATTCCACCGCGATTCCGTCTCGCTTATCAAGAAATGCCGCCGCAAAAGCCGACTGCGGATATCCCAACTCTTGAGAAAGGACATCAACCGAGCGATAACGCCTGGCCCAACTTGGATCATGTCCATTGAAGGCTTCTTGCAAAGCAATAATGTCTGGTTGCTCCTGCTTTAGAAAGTCCAGGATGTTATCAAATAGCTTGCCGCCAAACCATAAGTTCAGACATACAAACTTTAGCTGCATGGGTCAAAGTGTAGGAAAGTCTCCCTCGTTTTGCTAGGGCCCGATTCAAACCACGCCTTAAGAGCTGCCTTTGCCCTTAAGACGGCGAATATTTTCAGCTCGACGTAAAATTTTTGCCGCCCGCAGGATACTTTCCGCCGCCTGCCTGTTAACGTCTTGTTCAACATAAACCGCTTGAACTACTCCGGCTGAATCAGTGACTTTACGAAAACTTCTGCGGCCCTTCTTTTTCGTAGTTGTGCGCTCAACATCGTCCATAAGTTCTTGTTTGGACCCACCGACTGCCACGCCCACGTCGGATTCCTCGAGTAGGTCTAGATCGTTGCCACTATCGCCGGCACCCACTATCTTGATCTGTTCAAACTCTATTCCAGCAACCGCGCGCAGATAGCGGGCTGCGCCTCCCTTAGTATTGGCTAGAATATCCAAGCAATATTTCTTGTTGCTTTCCTTAGGATGAGCCTCGTTATAACCGATTTCCTCGCAGGCGACAATGGCTTGATTGGGAAAAAGCGTACTTACTTTTTCCGCTATTTTTTGCATGTCCTGCGGGCCGCCATAGAAATAAAAACTGACTTTAAACGGCTGGGACTTTTCATCAGTAGGATGTTCCTGCTCATATGTTTGAAAATCAAAGTTCCGCGTCGGATCACTAATCTTCATTTCCTCGATCAAAGCACGGGACTGAATGACAATCTGCTCACGGGCAAAACCGGATTCTTTCAGCGTCTGCTCAAAAACATGGTCTTTCTGATAGCGCCCATCCGGTTGCAAAACATAAATTTCAGTTCCCACTGATCCCACCAAGATTTCGGGTGAGCGCGGTAATTTTCCGGAACTTATATATCCAGCTATGACGGAACAAGTATTACCTGTCACGGCCGCAATGGGGTAATGACCTTTGGCTGCCTCGTCGAACAGTTCCTCGGTACTTTGCTCTTTTCCCTTTCTCACTAATGTGTTGTCAACATCTGCCGCCAATAATGTAACTGGACTTTCTGGGTTGCCTTGTTGTTGAGAGCGAAGTGCCTCAAAAAAAGCCGACTTCCCATATAGCTTCTTGAGATCTTCCAATCTGAAGCTTTCCTTGTGTTCCGGCGACAGTCCAGAAAGATTGGGCAAGTTATCAGGCGAATGTTCAAACCTTGCTGACATGCCAATATTGTCTACTCTTGCCTATGGAGTTTCAACTTTTAACAAACATTTCTTGAATTGCGCGCGCGGGATAAGAGTCCAAAGGCTTGGCTTCATAATCTATTAGCATCCTTTCTACTTCAGGACGGGGGAGCAGAATCAAGGACAGTTTCTTTTCGGAAAAGGGCAGACGCAAACGGACAAGTTGTACTTCCTGGTCAGTCCATTTCTGCCATAACTCCACCCCTCTGGCCGGTACTTCTTTCGGCCAGACATCGAGCAGGCGGTCATCGCGTTCGACCCGCGTAAAGCCGCGTTCGAGGAGTTTTTTAGTTAACTGGCTGTACTGCATGACGAACGCGCAGATTGTCTATTACTTGAGCAAAGTCTTCTGCCAGTGGAGCCGCAAATATTTTTTGTTGGCCGGTGGGCAAAACAATGGTTAGCACTTCGGCATGCAGCATTTGCCTGGTGACACCGAAAGGGGATTTCTGGCGTTTAAAAACATAGAGAGGATCGCCGACAATGGGAAAGCCCAAAAAATGCAGATGCACTCTAATTTGATGTGTCCGGCCCGTTAAAGGAAAAACACGCAGCAGCGAAAATTTGCCACGAAGTTTTTTTTCTAAGCGCCATTCCGTAATAGCGGGTTTACCAGCCGGATCAACCGTTCGCCGGGTGGGGTTATGCCGGCTGCGCGCCAGAGCACGGGTGATTCGTCCGTCTGATTCTCCCGGAAGGCCATGAACTAGTGCTAAATATTCCTTCTTAGCCCGCCGCTGTTGAAATTGGTACTTGAGATGATCCAAGGCTGGCTGGCTTTTGGCGAGGATCATCACACCGCTGGTATCCTTATCCAAGCGATGAACAATACCGGAACGACCTGGCTCGCCAACAGGTAATAGCGCTTTATAACGGGCGGCAAACCAATCGGCGATAGTCCCGCCGGTAATGCCAGTGCCGGAATGAGTATTTACGCCGGCCGGCTTATTGATAACAACGACGTGGCGATCCTCATAGATAATGGGAATATCGAGCGCAAGCGGAGCCACCGAGGGGACTAGCACAGGCGCTTTAGCTCGCTTTATACTTATACGGTCGCCCTCTTTAACCATATATCGTGGCTTAACTATTAGGTCATTGACCGTAAGATCGCCGGATTTTATAAGCTGCTGGAGCTGTGCACGCGAAAAGCCCGGGTAATGTGCTACGCACAAAATATCCAGCCGACAGCCAGCGTCGGGGCTCTTTACTGTAAATTCCTGGTTACTTTCCATGGTCTTTGTGCGTAGGTTATGCGTGTCCACAGTGATAGCATTTAGTATCGACAAATGCAAAGAATTATGGCACCATTCATAGTTAAAGATGATGAGCAATAACCTTGATGTTATGACAAGATCGAGCCTAAAAAACAAGCTGATTCTGGTTGCGCTGATAGGCGTAAGTGTCTTTCCGCTGTCTTACACAGCACAGGCACAAACTAGCAACCAGCCCCAGCTGAATTCGATTACACCAGCACCGGCACAAATTGGGCAAAGAATCACCATCCAGGGCGCCGGCTTCAGTAATTTCAATACGATCACTTATGTTGGTAATAGCCTAAGTGCTTCTTCAGTGGGAACTTCTCTGCAGGGAACTAGTATTAACACCACCGTTCCCAGTACACTAGCCAGCGGTACTTACCAGGTAACTGTTTTGCCAGCCGGGCAGAGTCCGACTAATTCGCTCGCTTTGGTGATCGTCGGCCTGCTTCCGTCGCCAACCATTTCGCCCACGCCCGGCCCATCAGATGAAGTTACAATCACAAGCATCGCGCCGACCCAGGCCCAGCCGGGACAAAGAGCCACAATTAGGGGAACCGGGTTTGGCAATTATAACGAAATTGGTTTGAGCAGCGATTTTTTTTCCACAACGGCGGTGGCTTCTTCGCTGACCGGCCAAGAAATTAATTTTACAATACCGTTTAATATTCGCAGTGGACTTTATCGGGTCACTGTCAATACACGCGGCCAAACCAGCAACGCCGTCCAGTTGCTGGTGATTGGAGCTGCGCCGACTCCTAGCCCGTCGCCAAGACCAACCGTTGCTCCTACGCCGACAGTCTCTCCCACACCATCTCCCTTCCCGCGCGATATTATTCTGACCAGTATTTCCCCTAATCCGGCTTTGGTCGGTCAACGAGTTACCATCACAGGTTCAGGGTTTGCCAGCCACAACGCTGTTCGCCTGGCCAAAGGCGATATGATGGTCTCAATATCCGCCACGTCAATCTTTGGCACATCCATTACCTTCACCGTGCCCAGCCTATCAGGCGGAACTTATCGCGTGAGCGTGGCGGCCGGCGGACATGTCAGTAATGCTTTATCTTTGGCAATTCTAAGACCAGTGGTATTACTAACACCAATACCCGCGCCTTTTTTCTTGCCATAAAGACTTAGGCGCTAACGAGTGGAATCATCTGCTGATTAATTTCAGCCTAGAACGTGATATTGTAAGAGAACATGAAAAAAAAGCGTCTTATTATTTTGGTTATTGTTGCGGCCGCAGTGATTATTGGCGCCGTTACCATTGGACGTCAGCGATTTGGCAGCACAGCGGACACTGTACGCACGACCGTGGTGGAGCGCCGCGATGTGGTGCAGGATATTTCCTTTACCGGCCAGTTAAAAGCTGAACAAGAAGCGCAGCTCGGCTTTGAATTTCCAGGCATGGTGAAGTCCGTGCCGGTCAAAGTGGGCAGCGTCGTTGAGGCCGGACAACTACTAATGCAATTAGATGCTCGCAGCGCTCAACTGGAACAAGCCAAGGCCTTAGCCGACAAAGCCAGCGCTCAAGACCAGTTATATATCGCCTGGCAGCAAGCAGCCAAAGACTGGCAAAATATCAAGGCGACCAACGCTTCAACGCTGGAAGAAAATAGACAAGCCGTGCGGAATGCTAAGGCAGAGCTGGATCAAAGTGAGGCGGTTTGGCAGCAAAAAGTTCGGGAGAGCGGTGAGGAATCATCAATAGCCAAGACTGCTTACTCGACATTTTTAACTACTCAATCTGCCTATAAATCGACCCAGGACGCGCTGACCACCGCGCAGGCAACCGCCGAAAAAAACGAGTCGGTCAGCCGCGGTGCGGCCGACACTGCCCAAGCAAAATATACAGCCAGCACGCAAGCAGCTAGTAAAGTCAGTGGCCTGTCTTCCCTAGCAGCAACTCAAGCGCTGGCAAGTGTTAAGTTGGCGAAAAGTTCTATGACGGCTCCCTTTGCCGGCATGGTGACAGCCATAAATGTCGAAGTGGGCGAAATTATCACGGCCGGAACTTCACTCTTAACCTTACAGACCGCCGACAAGCTTAAAGTGACCGCTGCTGTGCCAGAAACTGATGCCGCGAACCTGACTGTTGGTCAACCTGCCACCATTACCTTTGATGCTTTTCCTTCGGACGAAGAATGGTCGGCGGAGGTTATGGCCATAGCACCAGCCGCTATCGTTTTGGATGGCATACCCACGTATGAAGTTACCCTGCAGCTTACGGCGCTATCCGAAAAGTTTAAGCCAGGACTCACCACTAACATTGTTGTTCACGCTGCTCGCCGCTCCAATGTCTTAGCCATCCCTAGTCGGGCAATCATAAATAAAGACGATCAAAAAATTGTCCGCGTGCAGGTAAACCCTGAAACTGCTGTCGAACAAACTATTAAGACCGGGCTTACTGGATCAGACGGCTGGGTAGAAGTAAGGCAAGGGCTTAGTGGCAGTGAAAAAATTGTGATTGGACAACCGGAGTCTTAAAACAATATGTCGCTGATGAGCGTGCAAAATATCAGCAAGGTATATGCCGACGAGGGTACGGCTACAACTGCTTTACATAACGTTACTTTTGATATTAACGAAGGCGAGTTCGTTTCCATTATGGGTCCCTCCGGTTCGGGCAAATCGACACTGCTGCATATACTGGGCCTGTTAGACCGACCGTCGAAGGGTAAATATATGCTGGCAGAGCGCGACACCGCCAAATTATCGGATCAAGAACTAGCAAAATTAAGAAACCACAGTTTTGGTTTTATTTTTCAGGCTTTTCATTTATTGGCTAGAACATCCGTTTTAGAAAATGTCATGTTGCCACTGTACTATTCAGCTATTCCCCCGACCGAATACCGGCAGCGAGCGTTAAAAGCCCTTGAAAGAGTAAAGATGACCCATCGGTTAGATCATACGTCTGGGCAGTTGTCGGGCGGAGAAAAACAGCGGGTGGCGATCGCGCGGGCCTTAGTCAATAACCCGCGAATAATTTTTGCTGATGAGCCAACTGGCAATCTAGATTCGCAAACCGGCGAGGCTGTTATGAAAACTATCGATGAACTCCACCGGCAAGGTCATACCATTATCGTTATTACCCATGAACCGGCGGCCGCGCAGTATGCCCAGCGTATTATCACCATTCGCGACGGAACTATTGTGGCCGATAGGGTTGAGAACAATCAGCACAAGCACGGATATTCTAAATAGAGCCTTATGCATATTTCTGGAACACTTAAAACTGCTGCGCGCGCTCTGCGTGCCAATCTAGGGCGCTCGATCTTAACAGTGCTTGGCATTGTTATCGGCATCGTGGCCATTGTTTTGGTTGTTGCCCTAGGTGAAGGCGCCCAGAGTCTCATTTTAAACGAGGTGCAGGGGATCGGTGCTAACGCCGTCATTGTTCGCCCCGGACGACGACCAAGCGGACCGACCGGCATTGCTGAAACGATTCTGTCCGACTCGATCAAAGACCGGGATATCGCGGCGCTGGCCAAAAAACAGAACGTACCGAATGCTGCTTCGGTTGATCCAGCGATTTTAGTCACTGGCCCGGTAACTTATGCCGATAATCTTTTCCATGCCCAGACTTTCGGTTGGACAGCACAGGCGATCCAGGAATTATTCAATGTGTCGCCCGAGGAGGGGCAATTCTTTACCGAAGAAGATATCCGACAGCGGGCTAAAGTGGCTATTTTGGGCTCCCGCGTCAAAGATGAGCTGTTTGGCGAATCTGACGCGATTGGTCAATTTGTAAAAATAAAGGGCCAAAATATGCGGGTGATTGGAGTCTTCCCAAAAAAAGGCAACCTGACTGTATTCAATCTGGATGAAGTTGTCTTGGTGCCGTATTCAACCGCCCAAAAAACCCTGCTCGGTACTAATTACTACCACGAGGTGTTTGTCCGGGCGGATAAAAGTGAGAACGTGGACATTGTTGCCTCCGACATTACGGCCACTTTGCGCGAACTGCATGGTATCACTGACCCGGCTAAAGATGACTTTTTTGTAACAACACAGCAGGACGCCGTGGAGTTAATCGGTACAGTCACCCAAGTACTCACAATTTTCCTGGTGGCCATTGCTTCTATTTCTTTGCTGGTCGGCGGCATTGGCATTATGAATATCATGCTGGTGTCTGTGACCGAGCGCACGCAGGAGATTGGACTGCGCAAAGCACTGGGGGCAACGAACAAAGATATTTCCCAGCAATTTTTACTGGAGGCCGTCATATTAACAGTCAGCGGCGGTATCATTGGCACTGCCTTAGCCTTAAGTCTGTCAGGATTAGTTGCCTTTGTGGCCAGAAGCCGCTTTAACATAAACTGGCCGTTTTCCTGGCCACTGGATGCTATAGCCTTAGGAGTTGGCGTAGCCGCTGCCATTGGCCTGCTCTTTGGTATTTACCCCGCCCGCACAGCCGCCAAGAAAAACCCGATTGAGGCTTTGCGATACGAATAAATTGACACTGGGCTCAACTGCCCTTAGTGTAGTGATCGTTCTCTTCATTTCCCGTGACACCAGCTTGGAGGACCAACCATGGGCACGAAAACTAAGGTCGCCAGGCCAACGGCTAGGCAAAAAAGGTTGATTGACCACCACTTCAAAATCCCTCCCCTTAAATCGAAGGCCGACTGTTCACGCCTTATTACCTACATCCTGCAGTCCAGCACATCCGATGAAGAAATTGTCGAGCGCATACGGGAAGTTCGCCGGCATGTCGTGCGCTGGACCGGCGCCACAGTAAAGATCAAGAACCAAGCGAGCCGGTATCATGATCAGATGGGGAAAGTGATATCGCTGGGGATACGCTCTTTGCGGCAAATGGCCATTATTGCCGCCAAGGCCTATAGCGACCCCTACCCGGTCGTGGCAAAAGTGAAAGTTGATTCTAACACGGAGATTCAATTTTCCTTGTCAGACCTAAAGATCATCGTTCGCCCCCGCCAGAAACTGCTTTTCTCGCTGGTCAAAGGCGTCAGGCGCTAACACAGACTCTCATCCTTACGGGAGTCTTTTTTTATTTTAGTAGGCCCGGCAGGGATCCCACTTCGCCAAAGGCTTCCCGGGACGCGTCGAACCTGCGGGTCATCTCTTTCCCGCGTTAATAGTCAAAAAAATACCGCACATTTGGCGCGGTGGCTGTAATACTTGGGATACAATCTAAGACATGGGAACCAAGCGTGGACTTAGATCGAAGACAGATCCCGCGAGCAGCACTGTGCAGCTTTCATACTCTTCCGGCGTGAGCCCAATTTTCAACGAACAAGCCGGTGAAAACTCTGGATCTGATGCTGATGCAACCTGCAGAATGTGTCGAACGAGATGGTCAAGGGGCGCTCCATTCTTATAACCAACATAAGGCGACTAACTCCATTCTTCCGTTCGAGTAATCTTTTGCAATAGCACTGTACGCACGCCGAGACCTGCCGCTTCCTCAGAGTACCTGAGCCAACTTTCTGAACCACTTGCCTCACCCGTAGAAGGCATAGAAAAAGGGTGCCCGGTGAGTATCCGATGGGTAAGCGTGTACTCAATAACCCGGTTAATAAGCGTAGGATCAAGAGGGATACCATGCTCCGACGCCCATTCCCGACTAACAACGTGCACACCCTCATTCTCTGCATGAGGATCGAGACGATCAAGAATCAACGTACAGACGCTTTGAGATGCCCAACTGATATTCTTGACCAGGAACTGCTTTACGAGTTTCATAACAACTCTCCTTACTACATAGACCTGGAAAGAACGCTGTAGGCCAGGGTGGAGTCGAACCACCGTCACGACATTATAAGTGTCGCACTTTAACCGTTAAGCTACTGGCCTGTTGGTAACATATTTATTGCACCAAAATGAGAATTTGGCTATAGTTTCTGCCCAAAGAATTACTTTCTAAGTTATGTCTTGTAAAATAGTACCACAGAGATTATTGTGAATACATGATATCAATGTGGTTCGAATTAAAAGAAAAGGCTGTTGGGCTAAGAAAGACAGGGCTATCAATTAAAAAAATTGAAAATGAGTTAGGGATACCCCGCTCTACTCTGAGCGGATGGTTTAGGTATGTTGAACTCTCGGAAAGCCAAAAAGAAAAACTGCGTAGAGACTGGAGAAATGGCTTGATTACGGCTAGGCAAAAGGCTGCAATGTGGCATAAGAATAGGAAAGAGGAGCGTATAGCCTGTGCCAAAAAAGAGGCGCTGGAAACACTTTCCAGAATTGATAATAAAGACCATGCTTTACTGGAGCTAGCGCTGTCAATTCTCTATCTTGGTGAGGGTTCAAAAAAAACAGTTGGCACTTCTTTGGGAAGTTCTGATCCTATGATACTAAAATTTTTCATTGCGGGCCTGCGCACAGTTTATAAAATTCATAAGTCAAAAATACGCGGAGAACTTCATTTACGCGCGGATCAGGATCCTGATGATCTTAAAAGATATTGGTCTCAAGAACTGGATTTACCACTTGAAAATTTTAAATATGTGAGTATTGATAAAC
>CAZUSC010000021.1:0-31524 GCA_964622915.1 uncultured Candidatus Saccharibacteria bacterium
AACGTTACCGCTCTATTTACTACCATATATCAATATATGGTAGTAAAAATGGATGTACTTATTTGTCGGTCAGCAATTTGCCGGCATTCAAATCTAATTTAGAAAGCGAAAGATTATTTCTATCGCCAGAAGACCCGTCACAGCAATTTCCAGAAGCGGCGTGATGCCGACCCCACCTACAGTGGGCATGATGTTGGCATACGTCCAGCGTTTGAGGCGGGCGGATATTTTTTCATTAATGAAAGCAAAGCCCAGCGCTAGTATCAAAAAGAAAGCAACGGCGTAAGTGTTCGATAGAATATCTGCCTGCCTAAATATCAAAGCAGTTAGTGAATAAAATAAAACAATAAACAAGCCATCCTTTAACGACATTTTTATCAGAAGCGGCGCATTTTGCGCCCAAGTCTGCCGCCGACAAGTTTCGTACAGCTGGCAGTGAGCGAACTCCCAGATCAAATTGAGTAGAAATCCAACAACAAAAATTTGAAGTAAAAGAACTGCCGTCATCAGCGAGGATTTAAGCAAACTTTTTATGGCGGCGACGCAGCTCACTCACTTTGAGGCGAGCCATATTTTGTTCAATAACCGACAGAGCTTCAGCCAGTGAAACTTTGGTGCGGGCGTTTTTCAACAACTGGCGGGCTTCTTCGAGCGCTTCTTTTGCTTTCAATTCATCAATATCCTCGGCGCGCTCGGCGGTATCGGCCAGCAGGCGGACACGGCGGCCATCAATCTCCACAAATCCTCCAGCCGTTGCCAAGTGTTCAAATTCGCCCTGGGTTTTTCCTTCGTGATGTTTAATAGAAATAACGCCGGGCGAAACCACTGAAATTAGCGGAATATGATGCGGCAAAATACCAACCTCGCCGTCGGGAGTCGGCAGTTGGACTTGTGCCACTTCGGACTGAAAAGTTTGCCCGTGCGGCGTAACTATTTCGAAAGAAAGTGAAGCCATAGTATTAATACAATCTTGGCTTAATGAAAAAATATTGAGCGGGTCCTGTCTTCGCGGCTTCCCGCCCTTCGCATAAAGCTTCGGCAGGGCAAGGCACCCTTTAGGTCACGCTGCGCCCAGCGAAGCTTTAGCGTAGTTGGGCCGCTAACCACCCGTTTATTAAAAAAATTCATTAAGCCAAATATTAACTCTTAACCTCTTCGATAGTTCCTTTCATATAGAAAGCTGACTCTGGCTTATCATCATGGCGTCCTTCTAAAATTTCTTTAAAGCCCCGGATAGTGTCTTCACGACTGACGTACGTACCCGGAATACCGGAGAATACTTCCGCTACATGGAAAGGCTGCGACAAATAACGCTGGACACGACGCGCGCGGGAGACTACCAATTTGTCTTTCTCGGATAGCTCTTCCATACCTAGAATGGCAATAATGTCTTGCAAGTCTTTGTAGCGCTGGAGTAATTGCTGGACTTCTCGGGCGACCTCATACTGCTCTTGCCCCACAATATCTGGAGAGAGAATGGTGGAAGTTGAGGCTAGCGGATCGACTGCCGGGTAAATACCTAACTCGGACAATTGTCGTGACAGCACGATTGTAGAATCTAAGTGGCCGAAAGTCGTGGCGGGAGCGGGATCGGTTAAATCATCTGCCGGCACGAATACTGCCTGCACTGAAGTGACAGAGCCTGTCGAAGTCGAAGTAATGCGCTCCTGCAATAATCCCATTTCTTGCGCCAGGTTTGGTTGGTATCCTACGGCGGAAGGCAGACGTCCTAACAGGGCAGACACTTCGGCGCCGGCTTGAGTAAAGCGGAAAATATTGTCGATAAACAGCAGTACGTCTTGGCCAGCATCTCGGAAATATTCAGCCATGGCCAATCCCGTTAAGCCCACCCGCAAACGCGCGCCAGGCGGCTCATTCATTTGGCCGAACACTAGGGCTGTTTTATCTAACACGCCTGATTCTTTCATTTCATGATAAAGGTCATTGCCTTCGCGGGTGCGCTCGCCCACTCCGGCAAAAACCGAAATGCCGCCGTGTTCGGAAGCGATATTGTGAATCAGCTCGGTGATTAGCACTGTCTTACCGACGCCGGCCCCACCAAACAAACCAACTTTGCCTCCTCTGGTAATCGGCGCAATTAAGTCGATAACTTTGATGCCGGTTTCAAAAATTTCTACCTTGGTATTTTGCTCTTTAAAAGCTGGGGCGGCTCGGTGAATCGGAGCAAACTTGGTAAATTTTGTCTCTTCCATTTCTTTTTCTTGCGCGCTGCGGTCGATTGGCCGGCCTACTACATCAAACATCCGGCCGAGAGTCTGCTCGCCGACAGGAACACTGATAGGCTGGCCGGTATCACGCACTTCCTGGCCTCTCTGCAAACCATCAGTCGATCCTAAAGCTATTGCCCGAACAGTGTGGGCTGATAAATGTTGAACTACCTCTAGCGTTAGTACTTGATCGCTACCGGGCCGTTCAATAGTGATGGCATTGTAAATAGCCGGCAGCACATCCGGAAACTCCAGATCAAGTACAACGCCAATGATTTGTTGTATGCTCCCTACGCCTGCTTTATTTTTAGTTGATGCTTCCATAGCTTATGTGAATTTCTAATTTCTAATTTCTAAAAAATTATATGGTTGCCTGCGCTCCGGCAGAAATTTCTGCCAACTCCTGGGTAATTACCGCCTGTCGGGCGCCGTTATAAGTTAAAGTTAAATCGGAGGTTATCTCTTCGGCATTATCAGAAGCATTTTTCATCGCCATCATGCGCATGACTTGTTCGCTGGCATTGGCTTCCAGGGCGGCTTGGTATATTTGCGTATCAATAAATCGCGGAATGATAAACTGGAGAACGGCGGCCGGTGAAGGCTCAAAGATGGATTCCGCCACAGTGGTACTAATTTCGGCTGCCTCTGGCAGCAGCTTGGCCGGATCAATGGGTAGTATATCGCGGCGAACTACCGCTTGGCGCACCATAGAAACAAAATCAGTATAGATAAGACTTACGGAATCAATTTTCTCCTGTTTAAATAAATTAAGTGCCGTCACAGCAATGGGTTGGACGTCCGTTACCTGGACCTTCGCCGGCCAATCCGTGTAAGTGCCCACCAGTTCAATTCTGCCTGATAACTTGGCAGCAAGCTGCGCTCCTTTTCGTCCAATGACAATGAGTTTGGTGGAAATGGCCAGTGCGCTATTCTCGGCCACTGTAAGTTCGGATAACAAGACCTTAAAAATATTACTGTTATAAGCCCCGGCCAAACCGCGGTCTCCGCTAAAGAGCACAAATAGCTGGCTTTTCACCGGACGCTGGATAAAAAGATCATGGTCTTCCGCTTTAAGCCGTTGGCGCAGATGTGCAATAGCCTCGCGTATAGCAATAGCGTAAACGCGCGAACGCAATGTTGCTTCCTGCGCCCGGCGCAGCTTGCTGGCTGCCACCATTTCCATTGCTTTGGTGATTTGATTGACGTTCTTTACCGACTTGATGCGCCGGCGAATTTGTTGAATTTTAGCCACAGGATTACTCTAAGCCAGATTATTAGTAAGGCTGGCGACCGCCTGCCGGCCAATGGCTAACATTTTCTCTTTTGCTTCATCGGACAGTTGTCCTGTTTCCTCTATTTCTTTTAACTCATCCACTGCCTCCCGCCTTACCGCTTCCACCATTAGATCGGCTGCTTCACGGACTTTCTCCGGCGCGATACTGTCAAAAATTCCGCTAGTAGCTCCCAGTAGTACAGCTACTTGGTCACTCAAACTAACCGGCTGATATAGACCTTGCTTTAGGACTTCCGTTAAACGCCGGCCGCGCTCAATGCGCTGCTTGGTATCCGGATCAAGATCGGTAGAAAGTTGAGCAAAGGCTGCCAGCTTGCGGTATTGGGCCAACTCCAAACGTAACCGACCGGCTACTGACTTCATAGCTTTAGTCTGGGCGGAACCTCCTACGCGTGAGACCGACAAACCAACGTTGATAGCCGGGCGAATACCTTGGTAGAACAAGTCGCTTTCTAAATAAATCTGACCATCAGTTATCGAAATTACGTTAGTGGGAATATAAGCCGAAACGTCATTGGATTGCGTTTCAATAATAGGTAAGGCCGTTAACGATCCCCCGCCCTGTTCAGCTGATAGTTTAGCCGCTCGCTCTAGTAACCGGGAATGCAAATAAAATACGTCACCTGGATATGCTTCACGTCCCGGCGGCCGGCGCAGAAGCAAGGACATTTGCCGGTAAGCCCAAGCATGCTTAGACAAATCATCATAAACAATTAAAGCGTCTTTACCTTTATCGCGGAAATATTCTCCCATCGCGCAGCCGGCATAGGGCGCGATGTATTGCAGTGAAGCCGGGTCAGCAGCGGAAGTCATGACCACAATTGTCGATGCCAACGCTCCTTCTTGACGCAGCCGGTCCACAATTCGCGCCACCGTGCTTTGTTTCTGGCCGATGGAAACATAAATGGAAATTACTCCCGTATTTTGCCGATGCTGATTAATAATTGTATCAATCGCCACCGCCGTTTTGCCGGTTTGCCTGTCGCCAATGATTAACTCGCGCTGGCCGCGGCCGATGGGGATCATGGCATCAATGGCTTTAATGCCGGTCGGTAAAGGCTGTTTAACAGACTGTCTAGCAATAACACCGGGCGCAATTTTTTCCACCGCGCTAAATTCCGTTGTCTTAATGGGACCCAGTCCATCTAATGGATTCCCTAATGGATCAACTACCCTTCCCACCATTGCCTCGCCCACCGGCACTTCCAGAATTTTACCCGTGAGGTGTGCGCCAGCTCCGGCGCGAACCAGTCGATCATCGCCCAAAAGCACTGCTCCCACTTGATCCTCTTCTAAGTTCAAAGCAAAAGCAAAAACGTCTTGCTGGGCGTCCTCGCTATCCAGCTGAATCATTTCGTTGTATCCGCACCGGCGCAGGCCGTAAACCCAGACAATGCCGTCGCTAACCTTAGTGACAATACCAACTTCTTCAATGGCCGGAGTTGTTTTAAGGTCAGCAATTGCTGCCTTTAGTTCTTGCGATAATTCTTGTAATGAAATTCTAGCCATTCGTTTTTTTTCTAATCAGATTAAGTAAGGTAGCAATCGATATATCAAGCTGACCCATTGGCGTCTCCGCTACCAGGCCGCCTTTCAGGGCTGGGGTAATGGCTGCTTGCAGGTGGCTGGTATTAGCCCCGCTGCTTGCCTGGAATAGACTAGCCAGACGGTCAGCTAGCTTGGGCGGCAAAGGACGGGCACTGCGCACCTGGATCTCTACCTGTCCGTCTGTCTGCAGACGTAATTTGGCCGCTTCTTTCATCAACACATCCACCTCGCCGCTCCAGCCGCGAGCAACTACTTCCCTAGCCAACAGAGGTAAAACTTGCTCCCGCGGATATTTTTCCAGTAGTACCAGCATGCCGCGGACAAACTTTTTACGAGAAACTTTCTCCATACCCAGTAACAACTATTAAGAAATTCTAGCGGCTGCTTCCTGCAACGCCCGGGCCAATAGTTCAGCGTCTTTTTTTTCATCCAGCTTGACATCAATAATCTTCTCCGTCGCTGCCACCACCAAGCTTCCTAATTCTCCCTTTATTTGCTGGCGGGCAATGCTGACTTCTTGCTCAATTTTTGATTTTCCCTGCTTGATAATCTGGTCGGCCCGCGACTGTGCTTCTTCTTCTGCCGCGGACTTAAGCGCCGTAGCTTGTTGCTTGCTTTGCTGCATAATCTTATGCGCCTGGCCTTCCGCCTGTTTGATAATTTGGTGGCGCTGCCCTTCCGTCTTCTTTTTGGCCTCCTCCACCTCGGCTGCCGTACGGAGGCTTTCTTCAATCACGGCTTGGCGCTGGGACAGAATGCTCATGATGGGCTTGTAAGCAAACTTCTTCAGCAGCCAAAGTAAAATTGCGAAGTTGACCACTTGCCAAATCAAGGCACGGACATCCAAGCCAATAGCAGAGATACCGCCAGCCTCTACGGCAAGCGGCGCCTCTTCGGCGGCTAAGGCGACAAGCGTCCACATACTCTAAGTTAACTCCCAATTATAAATTTCCATTTTCTATTTTCCAATTTCTAATTTCTTTTACACGAACTTTAGAATCAAAGCCACGACCAGTGAATAGATGGCGATGGCTTCGGCAAAAGCCACGACCAGAATCAGAATAGTCTGCAATTTACCGGCCGCCTCCGGATTACGGCCGATTGCTTCCATTGCTTTGGCGCCCATCCAGCCAATCGCTAGAGCGGGGAAAACGCCGCCCAAGGCGATGGTTAAGCCAGGCATGATAGTTTTTATTGTTTCTGGTTCCATAGATTTTTATTTATTAACTTATTAATTATTAAGTACTAGCACGGTGATGACCTAAACCGTGATTCTCGATAGACAATTGCTCCGGCGCCGCTTCATGCTCGGCGTGCTCGCCGTGTTCGGAAGTAGCAATTTCCAAAAACACCAGTGTCAGCATGGTAAAGACTAGCGCCTGCACCAACCCAACAAATAATTCTAGACCAAAGAAGGGCAGTGGCGCTAGCGCTGGCGCCAGATAGGCAATAACCACCAGCAAGACCTCGCCGGCAAAGATGTTGCCAAACAACCGGAAGGAAAAAGAAATCATTTTGGAAAACTCTGATACCAACTCCAGCAGCCCGACAAACAGCAATACTGGGTTAAGACTGAAATACTTGCTCAAATGCTTAAACAGTCCCAGCTCCCGAATAGCATAGACCTGTGTCATGACGACCGAAATCATAGCCAGCGCTAAAGTGGTATTTAAATCAGCCGTCGCTCCTCGAAAAAGAGGGACCACTCCGTGCTCGGTGGCAATAGTAATGGAGCCAAAACCGGGCAGCAGCCCCAACCAGTTATTAACCAAAATGAACGTAAACAGTGTCATTAATAGTGGAAAAAATCGCGCGGCTTTGGCAGAGTCTTGGGTTACTTGCTCGATCAAATTTAAAATTGCCTCGCTGACTGCTTCCACGGCGTTGGCTAACTTACTAGCAGGCTGAAGGCGGACACTGCGGGCCGCCAAGTAGAAAAGAGTGAAGATAATAATACTGCCCACCAGACCGGCTAACAAGGAGTTATTAACGGACAGACCGCCTATGTTAAAGACTTCTTCCGCTGCCAATGAAATGTGTAAATTAGCCATGATTCTTAAGATAGTCTTTTAATCTTGCGAGCGATGGCGATAGTAGAAATCACCATGGAGAAAACGAGCGCAACAATGATAAATAACGGGGTCGTACCTAAGGTCTTATCTAATTTAATGCCGCCCAAAATTAGTAACACTAAGGGGAGGGCAATAATAAGACCTATTTCTCCCGCCACAGCCCACACATTAATAATGGGAGGCGGAGACGAGGGAGGTTTTTGAGAATTTGTCGATTGCATCAGCTAAATTGATTATAACAACAAAAGCGGCAATGACTGCCTGCTTTCGCCCGATGATAGTAACCAAAGCCGTTCTGTCAAGGGGTACTATTATTGACACAATACACGCAATATTTCTTAATTAAAACAATTAAAGGGCAGTACTTTTTTGCCCTCTTGACCTGCCGCCGCTCGCATAGGCGGCTTTCGTTACTTAACTAGCAGCGGCGCCAAAGCCAACGTCAAAGTTGCCAGTAATTTGATCAAAACGTGAAGGGAAGGTCCGGCGGTGTCTTTGAAAGGATCGCCCACAGTATCTCCAGTGACTGCCGCTTGATGTGTTGGCGATTTTTTACCGCCGTATTGTCCGGTTTCAATCCATTTCTTGGCATTGTCCCAAGCTCCGCCAGCGTTGTTCATCAAAGTCGCCATCAAAATACCAGCAATGGTACCAACCATAATCAACCCTGCTTCTGCTTCTGCTCCCAAAGTTAGCCCAACAATAACAGGCACGGCTACCGCTAGCACACCCGGCGCTATCATCTGACGCAAAGCACCCCGGGTAGTAATATCAACTGCTTTCGAATAATCAGGTTTAACTTTACCGGTCATGATGCCCGGATTGTCTTTGAACTGTCGTCGTACTTCATTGATAATAGCGTAAGCTGCCTTGCTAACCGCCCGTATAGCTAAAGAAGAAAATACAAACACTAGCGTGGCTCCAATTAAGGCGCCCACGAATACTTCTACTTTAGCCAAATCAACAGTTTCGATACGCACTTCTTCTAAGTAAGCAGTAAACAGTAAGAAAGCGGCCAGCGCCGCTGAACCAATGGCATAACCCTTTGTTAATGCTTTGGTGGTATTACCAGCCGAATCCAGCTTATCCATAACGGCGCGCGATTTTTCGCCCTCACCAGACATTTCCGCAATACCGGCTCCGTTATCAACAATCGGGCCGAACGTATCCATCGCTAGCACATAAGCAGCGGTTGCCAACATGCCCATGGTAGCAACGGCAGTGCCATATAATCCGCCACCATCAATTCCCGACTGCAGGCCGAGACGATAAGCAATCAATAACGCGGCAGAAATAGTTAGAACGGTTAAGCCAGTTGATTCCAAACCGACAGCGTAACCCGAAATAATATTAGTAGCATGTCCCGTCTGGGAAGATTCGGCGATCTCTTTCACTGGACGATACTTAGCTTCGGTGTAGTACTGCGTAATGTAAATAAAGATAATGCTGGTTATGATACCGACTAATCCCGCCCAGAAAAACCACATATTGCCCAGCATGTATTTGGTAACAAAGTAAAAAGAAATGGTCGCCAGAATGGAAGTGATGTAATAACCCCTGTTCAATGCTTTCATTGGATCTTCGTCTTCCTTGGGTTGCGCTAGCAGCACTCCTATCACTGAAGATACTAGACCAAAGGCCCGTAGTACCAACGGGAACACGATGCCAGCCACTCCAAAGACGGGAAAAAGAGCCGCCCCTAAAATCATTGCTCCAATATTTTCTGCGGCAGTTGATTCAAACAAATCCGCTCCGCGACCGGCGCAATCCCCCACGTTATCTCCTACTAAATCCGCAATCACGGCTGGGTTACGAGGATCGTCTTCCGGAATACCCGCCTCTATTTTACCGACTAAGTCAGCGCCGACGTCCGCTGCCTTGGTATAGATTCCGCCGCCTAGCTGGGCGAATAACGCAACAAGGGAAGCGCCAAAGCCATAGCCGACGATCAAAGTTGGGATTTCTGTTGGCTGATAACCAAGCTGGCGGTAAATTACGAATAAACCGGCAATACCGATTAGGCTTAAGGAAACGATCGTCACCCCGGAAACGGCGCCACCGCGCAGCGCAATAGTGAGTGCTGCCGAAAAACTATTCTTGGCCGCGGCGGCCGAGCGCACATTAGCACGCACCGCTACCCACATGCCAATAATTCCGGAAACTCCCGAGGAAATAGCCCCCAGCAGTAAAGAAATGGCAGTATGCCAGCCGACATCCGCTTTGCCCACCGCCATATACGCAAACAGGAAGCCCAGCGCTATTACAAATCCAATCAAAGTTATGGTTCGGTATTGGCGTCTTAAGAAAGCATAAGCGCCTTCTTGAATAGCTGCCGCCACCTCTTGCATTGCCGCTGTACCTTGGTTCTTACTCATGATCCATGAGTACAGCCAGTAGGCAAAAACCAGCGATCCGGCTGGAAAAGCGAGAGAAATAGCCATGGCGTTAAAATAAGTCATCTAGGCATGATGAGTACCTGGTCTAATAAAGTCAACTAGAATATTTCCACAATAAAGAAACTGCCTCGGCCACAGCCTGATGCTTTATTGCTAATTCCTACTGCATTAACTCCAGCGTCGAAAACATCTGTTCAACTGTCTGTGCGTATCCGCGATTATCTGGATCAGCGGCAAGATAGGAGATCATAAGCACACGGTCGTTGTCCTGCGGCAGAATGATTATTTTATAGCGTCCTTGTCCCTCCAACGTGTACGTCAGTCCCTGGTACCCATTAATTGATATGGGTGTCACTGGTTGGGCTATATTCCCATTTTCCGAATCACCCTGCAGCTGTTGCTCCACAAAAGCTTTTAGTGACTCATTGCCCCCTGGATATGCTTGGCTCATGATATTGACTATCAGCCCATCGTGCACGGCTGATCCCATGGTTTGAGTGGATCCGTACTGAAAAAAAGACACAAAGGCGCCATCCTGATTAAGTTTGACAGAGGACGGATAACTTATGGCAAATTTCATTTGATCGTGGCGAAAAGTTTGCCAGTCAGATGGAACCACTGTGGCGGGCGCGGCTGAAGTATTCTCTGCTGATGGTTTGCCCTGTCGTAAGTCGCGCTGGCTGGCAGCAACGCCTACCAGCAACAAGGCGATAACCACGCTCCAACCGATTAATACATTTTTATTTACCATGTCTTAATTGTACTCCGCTCAAGTGCGAAGTCGATCTACAGTGCAAACTTTTCATAATGTATTTTTGCTAAAGGTACGCCCAAACTTACCAACGCTGCTCTTAACCTATCCATCATCGGTACCGGGCCACATAAATATACCTCGCGTGAGGGCAAATCAGGCACCAGGCGCTTAATGCTTTGAGCGTCTAGCAATCCTTTTTCGCCGGTATAGTTAGGCTCATTGCTTAAAATATTAACTATCGGGGCTCCATAGCGGCTGGATAATTCTTCAAGTTCAGTTTTAAAAACAATATCCCGGGCAGTTTTGTTGGCATAAAGCAAAACAGCATCTTTTTTCTTTTTCAATACCTGCTCCATTAGTGAACGAATAGGAGTAATGCCGATTCCTCCCGCAATAAAAAGTACTTTGGGCGAAACACTCACTGCCTCCGTGAAAATACCGTAGGGTCCATCAATCAGAACTTTGGTGCCGACCGGCACGTTGCGGACAGTAGCTGTAAAATTCCCGACCGCTTTAATAGTTACTCGTAATTCATCACTAGTTGGCACCAACGACAAGGAGAAAGGATGGGCCTGCCACCACATCCCTTTAGTTAGAAATCGCAGAATCATGAACTGGCCTGGTTCAATCGCGAACTTATGTAAATTGCGCCCACGAATATAAATAGAAACAGTGTTATGTGTTTCGTTGACTAGGCGACTAATCGTAAATTGATGCCGGTCAAACAAATACAAGGGCCGCAAAAATCTAAACAGTAAATGATTTGTTAGTACAACCGCATACAGTACGATCCAGTAAGTGTAAAAAACGCGGCTGCTTAATAAATCGCTGCCGATGCGAATTTGATGCCAGAATGCCAAAAACACGGCCAAGTAGACTAATAGGTGGACAAAATACCACGATTCGTATCGGAGTTTGCCGCGCACAATCACAAGCGATGTCGTTATTACTAAGATAAAGAGCACCCAACCAATAGCGGCAAGCCAGACGTGCTGATAATTCAGGAGAAAGCTGAAGAATTGCGGGATAAGACCTAGCCCGCTGCGCCAACTGTAGCCCACCGTAAGGAGCAGCGGGTGCAGCGCTAGGAATATCAGACTAAGCTTGCCATGCCGCCGGTGAATACGCGCTATTTTGTCCAGCCCAAACGACCGCTCCAGCAGGGGAGTACGGCTCATAAAGATGAACTGCAATAGCACAAACCCGGCCGCGAGGAGGCCAGATAGTCGACCGAGGGCAACCGCCGAACCCGCCGCGCCCTGGCTAAAAAGCGCGCCTGATCCCTGCCACCAATACGCTAATATAAAAGCCCCATTCCCCGCTAAGAGCCATTTCCAGACGGTTTTACTAATGCGCTTTTTCACTCGATAATCTTGTGGCGCTGCTACCAATTATTTCCAGAGCGACAAGATAACGCCCATGATTAATAGCAGCAGGAGATAATAGCCGTTATTCAAAACCCACAACTTCCAGGATTTGTTTTCCCACAGCACGCTCCCCACGGTCACTGGAGCAACGAAACCCAGCCAGCTCCAAAAACCAACCATCAGACCAGCCGGCACGCCGCTCGTTGCCGTATAAGCGCTGGCAAAAACAAGCGAATGGGCTAGTACGTACGCCATCACGAGGGATCCCACCAAAGCCAGCGCATATAACTTTGCCATCCCTTGCTTCTTGGCAGAATCAAGCTGCTGGCTGCTCAGGCCGATCATCGCCATCCACTGTTTGCCAAACAGCGGCCCATACCAAAGATACCCTAAGACCATGCTAGCTATCCCCGCCGCCAGCACAGCCACATAATTAATAGGAACCTGCACCATATAATTGATTTAAGTTTATCATTTTTTCTTCTTTGACAGCAACTCCGCTTTAAGAATGGCTTGTTCTTGCGCCAGCTCCTTAATGCGCCGGTCGTAGCGGGTCACCAACACCGAAAAATGCAACGACAATAAAAACAATCCGCCCATTAATAAAAGAAACAGCGCCGCCGGGGCGTAGGAAATTCCTACCAAACGTGCAAACCAACTAAGGACAGCGGCAAAGATAGAAAAAATGACGACGGAAATGCTGATTAAAAACCAGATAATCGAATAACCTTCTTTGAGCCGGTTGTGACGGATTAAATCAATAATCCCCCAAAAAAGCAGAACGCTGCTGCCAATGGCAATGAGCTGAATACGAACGGGAATTTGGCCGGTAATGATGAACGAGACAATATCCATAAATTACCGGGCGCGCCGTTTAAAGCCGCTTAAGACAATGGCAATGGCATTGGAGAAAACAAAATAGGTGCCCTTCATCGGCCGGACCGATGAGCGGCCGCCGAGGCGCGGCTTCATGACCACCGATATTTCTTTAATCCGAAAACCATTACGCAAAAAAGCCACAATCGATTCTGGCTCGGGAAAATCTGACGGGTAATGACGTGCCGCGAAAGTGAGGGCGGCCCGGTTGTAGGCCCGATAACCAGAAGTAGAATCAAAAATGCGCCGGTTAGTAACCAGCCCAATAAGATAGGCAAATAAGCGTATGCCGAAAAGCCTGACCACCGATGAGGTATATCCAATGGGTTTTAGAAAACGGCTGCCGATTACCACGTCGGCTTTGTCTTGTTCCAGAACTTCCAAGAGACGGGGAATAAATTGCGGATCGTGCTGGCCATCGCCGTCAACTTGCATGGCTATGTCATAACCGTTCCTGCTAGCATACTTAAAGCCGGTCTGCATCGCTCCGCCGATGCCCAGGTTGATAGGCAGATTAAGCACTACCACCTTGGCTGCCGCCGCTTGGTGTGCTGTAGAATCATAGGAAGCATCGTTAACCACTACAATATCGGCGGCTGGACAATGGCGGCGAACTTGCTTGATAACACCGCTTACCGACTCTTCCTCGTTATAAGCTGGGATAATAATACAAATTTTGGTGTGCCTCAACATAAATTAACTAATCAGCATACACAATCCCGAGCGGGGTACCAAGCCGACCTGCGCCTGTTAGTCGTTTGCCCCTTATATCCTCCTCACACCGGCGGTCTAGAAAACCATGCTAAGCAATTTAATCTAGCCCTGACCAAGGCGGGCTGCAAGATTCTCACTTGGACTCCTCTTATTACTAAGGACACACTCACTTACGAAGAAAGTGGCGGAATAACCATAATCCGCTTTCCCGCCTGGGAAATTATCCCGAATTATCCTATACCAAAATTCTGGCATCCCCTTTTTTGGAAGCAGTGGCGTCTGGTTAGTAAGTTCCTACAACCCTACGACGAACTCAGGGCAAGCCCTATAACCCTGCCTGACCGGCAAGCAGGCTACAACCTACAACCCATAGTTATATCCCGCACCCGCTTTTTTATAACATCGCCCATGGCCGGCATACTTGCCCGTTTTAAACATTGCCGGTGGGTACATATCGAGCATGGATCAGATTACGTACAAACTTCTAACATATTAGTATCCGCCGTAGCGCGCTTGTACGATCTCACGTTCGGTCGAGCGATATTCTTGGTGGCAGATGTTTTAGTGGCAAATTCTAAAGCCTCGGCTGCTTTTATTAGGAAGTTGGCTCCCCACCGACAGGTTCGGGTCATCTACCGCGGCGTCGAAGCAGACCGTATCGCCGCCATTCCACCCGCCAATCTTTCTACAGCCTACAACCTCCAACCTCCAACCTCGATTATCTACGTCGGCCGCCTAATCGCCGGCAAAGGCGTGTCAGATTTGATTCGCGCCTTCGCCCGCCTCACTGATAAACGCGTGCGCTTGAGTATCGTTGGCAGCGGACCGAAAAAGAAACAGTTGGAGCGTTTAGCTCAATCACTGCGCGTTTACGAGCGCATTACTTGGCATGGCGATACCGACTGGCCTTCTGTTATCAGTCTGCTTAAAAGTTCCGACATCGCCGTTAACCCCAGCTACACCGAGGGCCTGCCCACCGCCGTCATCGAAGCCGCCTTGTGCCGCCGCGCCATCATTGCCACTGACGTCGGCGGCACCGCCGAAGTTATCAAACATAATACCAGCGGCCTTTTGATTGCGCCGCACGATATTAATGCCTTAGTAAAGAGCCTGAAGGAATTGATTAACGATAGAGTGCAACGCCAACAGTTAGGCGCCGCTGCTTACCAACAAGTCCAACATCGTTTTAGCTGGGTGAACGCCGCGGCCGAATATCAACAGCTCTTTGGCACTCTGCTTCAAAATAGCGAGCGGAAGTAGAGTGTGGCTCTTTTTGAGCAGCCAGCCTACTTTAATTACGTGTGCCCCGTTACAAAACTTCACCAAATCTCGCCGGCAGCGCTTTCTCTAGTGCCAGCCCATAATTACTATGAAATCATTTAATCTCTTTATATTTAAGCAACTACTCGGCTCGCTTAGAGCTGCCGGGTGAAGTTGTTGTAACGGGGTGTGCGGCATAGCGGGAAAAATTAACTTGGCCGGTAATCCGGTCAAACAAGCAGATATCGTGCGTATGCGCGATGTCCTCGTTCACCGCGGGCCGGACGACCAGGGTACTTACTTATCACCAAATAAAGCAGTTGGTTTGGGGCACCGGCGCTTGAGTATTATTGATCTTTCGCCCGCCGGTCACCAGCCCATGTCCTATCAAGACCGCTATTGGATTGTTTATAACGGGGAACTCTATAACTTTCAGACACTGCGATCCTCTCTGGAAAAGAAAGGCCACCGTTTTCACTCCCACACCGATACCGAAGTAATTTTGGCGATGTATGCCGAGTATGGCGCCAAATGCCTTCAACATTTCCGGGGCATGTTTGCCTTTGCTATTTATGACGAGCGCGAAGAAATATTGTTCTGTGCCCGCGACCGCACGGGACAGAAGCCATTCAAATATTTCTTTGACGGAAACGTCTTCCTGTTCGCATCGGAGCTAAAAGCCATTTTGACGCAGAGTGAATACCATAAAGCACCGGATCAACTAGCCATACATCACTATTTGACTTATCAATATGTGCCGGCTCCTCGGACAGGATTTGAGGGTATAAAAAAATTAGAGCCAGCCCATTACTTGATACTAGACATTAGAAAAAAGAAAATAGAAATTAGTTGCTATTGGAAGCCCGATTTTATTAATAAAGAGGATCGATCGGAAAAAGAGTGGAGCCGCCTGATCATTGATCAACTAAGCGAGTCCGTTGCGATGCATATGGTATCAGATGTGCCGCTGGGCGCCTTTTTATCGGGTGGTATTGACTCCAGCGCTATTGTGGCATTAATGGCCCGTCATTCGGCGCGGCCGGTTAAGACATTCTCGATTGGCTTTCCCGATCAAGAATATAGTGAGCTAAAATATGCCCGCCTGGTTGCCAAAAAATTCAAGACAGATCATGAGGAATTTATTGTAAAACCTAATGCCCTCGACATACTACCGCAGCTGGCGGCAATTTTTGAAGAGCCTTATGCCGATAGTAGCGCTGTCCCCACTTACTATCTAAGTCAACTGACCCACCAGCATGTGACGGTTGCCCTTAATGGAGATGGCGGCGATGAAAATTTCGCTGGCTATGCCCGCTACTCATGGCACAAAGCTGCTCTGGCACTAGACCGGTGGGGAATTTCGGGATTACCCATGTGGACAGGGCTGGCGAGCCTGCTGAAAAAAAATATCACAACAACATTAAATTTGCGTGCCCATCGTTTTTTGGAATCCTTATCCGAGCCGACCATGCGGCGTTACGTTACCTACTTATGTTATTTCACCAATGCTATGAAAGAGGAGCTCTACCAACCCGCTTTTGCGGCTAGCGTATTTCACCATGACTCGTATGAAATAATGAATACTTTGAGTAATCAATGGCGAGCAGATCAAGTTGAGAAATCCCTGACGGCTGATTGTTTGTCCTACTTGCCTGACGATTTGCTTGTGAAGGTGGATATGACATCCATGGCTTCAGCCTTAGAGGTGCGCTCGCCTTTTCTCGACCGAAAATTCATCGAACTTATTGCACGCATTCCCTTTCCTCTTAAACTCCGAGGATTCAACAGACGTAAATACATCTTTAAAAAAGCCTGCTCATCTTTATTGCCTCATGAAATTACTGCCCGCAAAAAAATGGGGTTTGTGCTGCCGATTGAAAAATGGTTGCGGGGCGATATGAAGTCCTACGTATATTCGCTGTTAGTCTCCGACAATACTCTAATCACCCAACACTATTTCAGGCCCGCCGCTGTGAAAAAATTACTGGATGGGCACGTAAACACTGCGGCTAACCTGGCGCCGCCGATTTGGGCATTACTGCAATTGGAATTATGGATGCGCCATTACTTCCCATGAGCAAGAAGGTTCTCCATCTTATTACAGAGCTGGACTTGGGTGGCACAGAAAAACAACTGGCCATGATTTTGCCCCCCCTACAAGCTTCTTTTGATAATGAAGTACTGTGCTTAAGTGGGCGAGGACCGGTTGGAAAAATTCTGGCCGACAAGGGAGTCCCAGTGCACTACGCCGGCGCCGCTGCCTGGTACGATCCGCGGGTTATTATTAATACCGGCCGGATTATCAGCAAGATGAGGCCTGACATTCTTGTGACTTACCTATTTCATGCCGATATGATCGGCCGGTTTATCGGCCGGTTGCTGGGAGTGCGACAGATAATCTGCAGCCAGCGCACTAATCTGATGCGCTACGGCTCGAGTTGGAGCTTGCTGGAAAAGCATAGTCAGCGTTTGGTGGATGCCTACGTGGTGCAAACTAATGTCATGAAGGGAATTTTAATGTCCGGTCTTAAAATACATCCGCTTCTTCTCAATATCATTCCTAATGCGGTGATTTTACCTCCCCTAAAAGATCGCTCCATCCTTAAAGCCAAGCTAAGTTTTGATGACAGCGCGCTCCTTATTACCTGTGTCGCTAACCTCAAGCCGGGCAAAGGCCATCAGATTCTTCTTAAAGCCTTTGCGCAACTCCATGGGCGATATCCTTCTATTCACTTGCTACTGGTAGGATCGGGTCCGGATAAACCAGCTATTAAAAGACAGCTCGGGCAAATGGCCAGTGGATCGGCCGTTCATCTGTTGGGTTATCGGCCGGACATAGCCGATATATTGGGTGCCAGTGATATCTTTGTTCTGCCGACCGAACGGGAGGGCATGAGTAATGCCATTCTAGAGGCTATGGCAGCCGGGCTGCCTTGTGTGATCACAGACATTCCGGTAAACCGAGAGCTCATCAGCAATAACAAAACTGGTCTGCTCTCTGATTACGACGATGCGCACGACCTGCAAAGCCAGTTAGAGCGTTTAATTAAAGATGAAGATTTGCGCCGACAGCTGGGCCAGGCTGCTCGTCAGTATGTTCGGGACCACCATTCATTGCCTTACGTCGTTAGAGGTTGGCGGAATTTACTCAACAAAGAAAAATGAAAGACGGGCCGCAAGTTTCGATAATCATGGCGGTCCACAACGGTGCGGCTACGGTAACCAAGTGCCTGAATAGTGTTGCCCAACAAACATACTCCCGATGGGAAATTATTTGCATTAACGATGCCTCAACCGACAACAGCGCAACTATTCTAGAACAATGGCGTTCCGCTCACCCAAATGTTTCTTTAGATATCCGGACCCACCAGAACAACATGGGGCTCACAAAGTCATTAAACGAAGGTATCAAAATATCCCGAGGCAGCTTAATCGCGCGTCTCGATGATGACGATTGGTGGATGGCTGACAAGCTATCCAAACAAGTGGAATATTTATCCTCGCATCCCCACTGCGGCATTGTGGGCTGCTGGTATATTAATCAGCGCGGCCCGCGCGCCTTTCCCGTAAGGCTGCCTGTCTCGCCTGCTCGGATCAAGCACGATATATTTAGGCGTAATCCCTTTGGTCACAGCTGCGTTGTAATTCGGCGTCAGCTATTGATAAAACATGGCCTTTATAATGAAAGCCTCCAATATGGCCAAGACCGCGAATTATGGTTTAGGCTGTTGCCGAACACGCAGCTGGCCAATATTCCGGAATTTCTCTGTCACCGAAGCGTCGGCCAGCCGCGTAACTACTTAAAGCAAAGGCAACAAATTCAGCAGCAAATTTTAACCACCCATCAATACATTCAAAAATACCACGCCCCCTGGCATAACTATCTCTATTTACTTGTACCGATCTTAATTTGGCTAACGCCGCTGTCACTAAAAAAGTTGCTTTATCGATGATAGAGACGGCTGGTATGATCATATCGTGTCTATAAGCTCATACACATATCGCCAACTGCCAAAAATAACTTTTATGGCTGCTTTGTTATTTTCGGCTGTCTTATTGGCACAATATCCCTCCACCACTACTTTTCCCATCGGCGGTGATGCCGCACGCTATATTCAGAAATTAGTTGATGTGTATGTTAGCGCCAGTAATGGAAATTATTACGAGAGCCTCCGCTTGCTCGCCACCAACACCCGCTACCCTGGCGCGCAGATAATTTTTTCTGCATTTTCTCTGCTGCCGCTCTCCTGGCCGGATCGATTTATCTGGTGGCTCACTGCTGGTCATCTGTTTACCAGCCTGGCGCTCGGATTACTCCTTAAAAGAATCGCTGGCTGGCCATCAGCAGTGATCGCCATTGCTGCCTGGTCGCTCGTTACCATTGGACTCACTCCTCACACCGAAGCGGGTACGGCCGCGCAGCTTTGGTCGCTGCCGCTGGTTCCTCTTTTTTTCTATATGATCGCACGCCAATCATATGCCGGAGTAATCGCCATAGTGGCTGCCAGTTTTTTTGTTCATCCATTTACCGCTGTTGTGTTAATGTTAGCGACGGTTTTGTCGCTACCCGCTTTGCTATTGTTGCATCAGCGTATACCCGTCGACCAAAAAAGGTTTTATATTTTTTGGATTGGGGTCGGCCTAAGCATGATAGCGGCCGGCCTTCTGGCAACGATCCGCTATTATTTAGCGGTGGCAGACCTAGTGGATGATTATTACAGTGTGTCCATCACTGATTGGCTGCGTTCACCCTTAGGTCCTTTTATTATTTGTGCTCCCTTTGGATTTTATATTTTATTCCAGCGAACCAGACATCAGCTCATAACATTTAGTACACTTGCCGTTTTTCTCTTTCTATCCATTCTACTAACCTTCAACGATGTCTTCGGCGTTCATCTTATGGTCGATCGCTGGCAGTCTTATGGAGTGATGAGCCTTGTTACCTTAGCCGCTTTGGCTCTGCCAAAACTATTGTCAGTCGTGTTTAATAAAATTTGGATTCGCGCGGCATTTGCCGTCCTGTTATTCCTGGCACTGGGACTACAGACTTGGCAGAACAACAGCCGGATATTTGCCTACTACGAATCCCCCGGCCGCTATGCCCGTCTACACCCGGAAGAAAGACAAGCAATTGAATGGTTAAAAAATAACACACCGTCCAGTTCCGTAATCGTTTCGACGCGGGCTAACCGTCACAGTGACTGGATACCTATTCTTGGCGATCGCCAGTGGCAAGGACTAACGGAGAGTGATCAATTTTGGCAGACTTTTCCCCCGCCCTCGAGTCCTTACACTCATGCTGTTTTTTTTCTCCACCGGGAAAAACCAGCGGATGTTTTTCCTGCCGCCGACACTCTGCCAGTAGTGTATCAAAACGATAGTGCTGTAATTTATGATCTCCAGAACAACAACTAGAAACATCTTTGCCTGGCTTCTGCTCGCCTCGGCTGTCTTATCACAAACACCCGTGCCTTTAATCATTGTTCTGGTGGTAGGGGCTGTAGCCACCATAGGCTTACTATTGGCTCTGGCGGCGGTTAGAGCCGTTTTATTGCTACTTTTGCCTGCTTGGCTACTAATCATAGGGATATACCTTCACTTACCTCTTACCGCCAACTTACCCCTGTTCGTTCGACTAATGAGTGTTTGTCTTGTTTTAGGAGGCCTTTTCTCGGTGGGTGTTGGCTTGATCATAGTTTGGCGCACTACCCAAAAAACAAATTCTGTTTAGACTTATAAGTTATGAACAAATATGATCAAGCAGAGATTGACCTAACGTCTCTGCTTCAAAGGGCACTAAAGACTCGGCCGCGGCAAGGGCCGGCCATCACCCCTCTTGATATATTTGGTCAAAAAATAAAATTTTACGGCCAAGCTGTCCTTTATCGGCTGGGAATCTGGCAGCGACTTGTATCATCAAACCTAGCCATCGGCTGGTTTGATGATTTTCGTCATTACTGGATGCATGAGCTGGACATGCGGCGAATTGACCTGCCAGATTTTTTTTACTTAAGAGGAGTTTATCGCTCCCGCTTTCAGGCTGTCGCCGTCAGCCAGACCCAGGAAGAGGACGCCGCTTTTCTCACGCCCTGGCAGCGTGCAGCCACCCTTTATCTGCTGTTTTCGTACGTCTATAAGCTAGCACTACATCCTATTTATATTTGGCAAATTAAGAATTTTATTAAGCGCGGTAACGCTGTCTGTGAATACGGCTGCGGTGTTGCTCCGGTCCTCGGCAATCTAGCCCATTTCTACCCGGACCGGCGGCTCACACTAACTGGTGCTGATATTCCGACCATCATGCTTCACTATGCCCGTTGGCGCCTGCAGAATTTTAAAAACGTAACCATCCAACAAATCGACCCCAATAATGACGCCCCGCTTACTGATCAATATAATCTAATTACTTGCCTGACTGTTTTCGAGCATTTGCCCCGCCCGCTGGCAATTGTTAAACACTTGCATGACCATCTAAAACCGCGCGGATATTTTGTTTTTGACTACATCAAAGCCGCCGGCACAGGGCTGGACACGGCTGGGGCGGTGCGGGAACGCCAACAGGTCCTAGACTTTGTTCGCAGTAACTTTGCTGTGGTGAAAGGCAAGATACCCGACGAGAACGTAAACATTAAAATGGTAATCTGCCGAAAGATTTAATAAGCCTAGATTTACAATCAGTGTGCTTTTTCGACATGCACCGGTAAGTAACCATTTGACCCGTATTGTCTGACTATTTCCTGAAATAGCTTATAAGGAATTCCTGTCGAGCCCGCCTTAGTGGCAGTTGTGGCAATATTGAGAATTAGATCAAATTTATCAAAGAGCAGTTTGTGGCGTGCCAAATTGCGGACATCATCCATAATAATCTGCGTTTCACAATCGGCGCAGAAGCGCGCTATATACCGACGTGCTCCTTGTAAATATAATTGTCGTTGGCGCAGATCGAATAAATCGACACCAACAAATTTTCTAAATCCATACTCGCGAAGAATCGGCCAGTACATGCCAAAGCCGCTGCCCAAATCAAGAATGCGCATTGCTTGTGCTTTGTTGTAGCAATCCGGCTGCGTTAGAAATGCCTGTAAGGCGGGGCTGCCTTGCAAGACAAGTTGCCAGCGATGATACAAAGGTACCCTCGTCTGCCAAAGCCATAAATTAAGTATCGGCATGGCCAGGGCTTTTGGTACCAATGCCCGCCAGGTGCGCTGCAGTGATTCGTCATGCAGCTGCCGCAAAAAGGCATGTGATTTTTCTTCAATTTCTTTTATACGCAGACTTTCGAGATTAGCCACATCACTCGCTGTATGCACATCGATGTAATCCGTCTGGATAATACCTTTGTAGACACTTAAGGCTTCTTGCCAAACTACCTGGCGCCGCATGACGTGAATGGCCGCATCCTCCAAGCCATTTTGGTCCACGCTAAAAATTTCCCAGCGGTCATGCTTAATCAATTTGGCAATGGCCTCATCAATTTTGGCCGCTTTTATTTGGGGAGAATTAGCTTGGATACGTGCCACAATTTCAATTTTTTCACCCCGCTTTTCCAGTTGGCTTACGGCGTGCTTTAAAACCTCTTGCGTCCAGACATTATCCGCAGCGAGCTCCCGCGGCCGATCAATTACTTTGACTCCCAATTGAAGAGCCAACTTTTTTATTTCCCCATCTTCCGTTGAAACGTAAATAGCTGCAATGTATTTGGACTGCTGGCAGGCTTCTATTACCCATTGGAGCAAAGGCCGGCCAAAATAGGGATAAATGTTTTTGCGCGGCAAGCGCTTGCTCCCCCCGCGCGCCGGAATAATGGCTATAACTTTATCTTTCATAACTTGATGGACTGAATAAATTTATCACCGCTTAGGGAAGTACCGCCAACAACAACCTTTTTAACCCCGGCCGGCAGCTCCACCACAGCGCGCAGCCGACCCTGCCACTGCGCCGCCAGCCAAGACAATGATCCGTCGGAGGCACGCATTCCAATAAAAGGACTCTTTTGATAAGTTGGCTGACTAAATTTTAAGCGAAGTTTATTGCCTTGAGTCGTCCAATTAACTTTTACCTTTACCGGCTTTAGTTGGGCACAAATTTGCAGCGCCTCCAGCGCGCGGCTGGATCGCCAGCGAATACCGGTTTCTTTAGCCACCTGCTTTACCATGGCCACTACGTAGACGGTCTCATCAAACATCTCCCGATGGTCGTGGCTGAAATAAGATAAAATAACTGGCCGCTTATTTTTTTGCGCGTCTGTAAACGCTTGGCGCACATCTGCCGGTGTTAATACGTTGATCCGCGACCACAAATCAACACTGCGCACAATAAATCGGCGCATTTTTCCTGTTTTAAGAAAATTCTTGTGATGGGGATGATAGTAACCCCACGCGGCCGGCGCCCCATGCCAGTTAAAATCAAAAATATTCTTGGTCGGATACGATTGATCAGAAACGCGATTAGAGTAGTCAACCATCACATTGTCTTCCAGCCACTGCGAGGCTTTATTATCTTCAATAGTGCCGCCGGCGCGGTATGCTTCGGGCCAATCTTCCCGCTCGACGAGGCGATGCAAGAGAATATTTAAGTATTCCTGACTAGAGTCCCAGTCGTCACTCCACCCGTCTCCTGCGCCATCAGCGGGAGGATGATGATAGTGCCAATAAAATCCATCGGGCTGTGTGGGAAGGTGCTTAAAATGATCATACGTATCATTATATTTAGCGATCCGCTGCTTCGGATTGGTTCGAAAGCCGGTGAAGTCCATAATGAACCAGTTATAAATATAGGGGCGGCCGAAGGAATCAGCTTGGGCCCGGCGGAACTCCGGGTTGGTCAACCGCCTGATGCTTTTGCCAATATCGCGCCAATTAGCCATAAATTCGGCCGACCCGTCAGGCCGGCGCCGTACATCGCCGCCAATCGGGCCCTCGGTGTCCACACAATGTACGACCAGTACTTCCGCTCTACCCCTATTTGTTGAGGAACCAGCCATATTTAAGCAAGCCGCGTGTCAGGTCGTTGGCCCGGAAAAACGCCGCTAGCGACTCAACGTAATTCATGCGAGCTAAAATCGTCTGCCGTAAATCAGAATTAACCTGGCATGACGACAGGGGGATGGGCGCGCTAAAACATCGGCCGATATTTTGGGTGATAAATCCCCGGCCGTTGCCAGCTTGAGTAGTTAAAAAAGCCGCCACGGTCCACGGCACAACTACATTGTCGCCATTGGGTTTAGCGATGCTGCCAAATACAAAGGAGGGGCCGCGCGGTATAGAAAAACCCATTTTTTTATCAGGCGCCTCAATAGCAATAAAATTGTTGTCACCGAGCCAGCGGTCAAAATCATTAAGCGCCTGGGCGGCGATTTCTCTGGCGCTATTCCAGAGTTGAGAAAAAGCATCGGTATCGGGTTTTGTAAACCATCGGTCACGCAAGGTGGCCAGCGAATTCATAAATTGGTCATACTGTGTATCACCGGTAATTTGTTTCAGAAAATTCAAACTGACGGAAAAAGATTTTAGTATGCGCAGGCCATGCAAAATGTCTGCTTCACTCTCCCACTGAAAGCGATTCAGCACAAAAAACCGCTCCGGCAGCCAATCAAGTACCCGACAAATCAAATAGGTTAAATCATTATATTGATTGAATTGATACTGCTCACCGTACAGAAGACGCAAAGGAAACTCGTCAATAATACCGATGTCCGCGATCGCCGATTCGTTCACTTTTAGGATTGAGCCGGTAGTGATTAAGCTGGCGACATCAGCCGGCAAACGATTCTCCAGATCAAGCGGGCTGGTCAGCCTATCTTTTAAGCAGACGACAAAATCCAGATCAGAAATGCCCGGGTGCTTAATAGTGCCGGCGCTGTAGACGGCCAAAATATCCGGATATGTTTTAGCCAGGTCAACAAATTTTTGCTGACTTTTAACATAAAAAGTTCGATCCAACGGTTTTGTATTAGTTGCGCTCATACACCTTAATCATAGTATTGATTAAGCGGCGAGCCCGCTCGAAATACTTCTCCCCCAGAACGGATTTTACTTCTTCAGGCACTGCGTTTGCCTTAACCCTAATCCCAGTAAATAGACTACGCACCGCTTCACAGCAAGTAACTAATTCTAATTCTTCGGCCGAAAAATATTCCTTTATTTTGATGAAGGATTCTCTCTTATATATCGGCTTATCAACTAGTCCAATGAACAAGCTAGGCAGCAGAAGAACCAACGACACAAAATACTTCAACTGATAAAAATTATCGGCGGCCCGCTCAAAGTTATTCTGCAAATAAACGCCGTTTTTGCCGTGATGTGGTAGCTCGCCCTCGGCAGCCGCTCGTGCTAATAGGGCCCGCAAGTTATAGAAGTAGGCGATCTGCTCTGGGCGGGAATCGCGTCTGAAAAAATTTAGTTCAAGGCTGCCTAGCAAGGATTTGCCCAAGGCGATGGTGCTAATCGGTAAAAATGTTTCCGGGTAAAAATTAAGATCGGCCTGCGTAATAAATTGGATGCCATGATGCTGGTGCGGATCGAATTGGTAAAGAAACTTCTCCAAGTCTAAAGCGGCCAGGCGGAATTTTTTAAACCTCCCCTCGTCTTGCAATGCAGCATCCTTAACAATGACCATTACGTCTAAGTCGCTCCAGTGGGCAATTATATCGCCCGTAGCCACGCTGGAATAAACTACTGCCCCCAATAAATCCGCCGACATTTTTTTGAGTCCAGACGCCAGCTCTCGTACCGGGTCATATTTAGTTGAGGGAGGAGTTGCAAATTTGTCTAGCCTAATAGTAATAGGCTCGCTCGACTCCGGATATAACTGCACAGCCGAAAAAACCTGACCACGCAGCAGGTCTATCACATAGTCAGGTTGGTCGTTAAGAACGGCGGATTTGTCCTGCAGCAGCCAATTCAGCAACTGGTTGGCGGCGGTCTGGAGCCCGGAAATCTTTGATATAGGCCAAGATTCGTTGCGCCGCCGGGTGGCCGTCGGTCCAACCGGAATAAGTTTCGTTAAAGGCATTGTAGTCCCCTGGCGCATCTGGTAAAGAATCTAGCATGGCATCCGCAACGCCCGCAAACCGGCCGGTAATAAGTGATAAAGGAAGGCTTTGGCTAACGAATCGGAAATTAAACAACGAATTCGGGCGTGTTGATAACACTTGCTCCGCTACGACCCGGCGCGGTTCGCTGCGCATATAGCCATGAAGTTTATCTACTGCCTGGGGAGCAAGGGCGATTGACGGCACGCCCGCGCCGGCCGCTTCCAAAACCATCATCGAGCCAAAATGTACGGCTAGGTGGCTTGCCTTCATTAATAAAGCGGAGGTGGAAGGATGTATTTGATCTGGCAGATCTTGCACATAGTAATCCGCCACTTTCAGAAAAGGTGATGCATCCCATTGTTTGGCCCGCGACTTTACGACTAATTGCCAGCCACGCTCATTACAATATTGACGTAAGACATTGGCCCAGCGGCTTAGTTTATACTTGGTAGATAGCCCATAAAAAAGTAGGCTTGGTGATCGCGAATATTAGGTGTAAAGACAGACAACACTGGCTTGTTGGGGGATAAATTTAGCTGACGTGCTGCTTGCTCGCCATCAATTTCTCCAAAAACATCAATTAACGGACTGCCTAGAGACACAAAACGATCAGCCCATTTTTTATGATTGGGCTGCACGGCAAATTCCAGGTCGCGCCAGAAGTCGCTGGCGACGACTCTGCCGGCTAATAAAGACAGGCTGCGCTGGATCGGCGCCGGATCATCGTTGGAGGCCGGGACATAGATGGAATTAACAAAATAATCCAGTCCAAATACAGCGACGCCATCAGCGGCGAGAGCGGCAACATCCACCGCGAAATTTCGGTAGGGGTTGAGCAGGCAAAGGCGGTCGATGTGGCTGCCGCGGACAGACTGGGCCAGCTTACCGGATTTATAGACGTGGATATCGGACGGCGCCACCAACTGAAAAGTCTGCGCCAGCTGCGGCGGCGTAATGGCATCGTATGGTTTGATCCGGTTGCTGGCATGCGGCACAAAGACGACCGGCTGAATTGCCTGTGGCGGCGCCCCAGACAACAGTGGTCCCAAAACTTTTAGGCTGCTGATTGTTTCAACAACAAAACCAACTCGCATTATATTTGGCTGGCCGACTGCCTGACGGTGGCTTTACCTAGTTCCTGTGCTATGAGCCGATCAAGAAATGGCCCATGATACCCCAGCTCGGCGCACAACTTGGCCTGCCAACTCATGTCATGTGAACGGAGTAGCCCAGTGGGCTTATGGTAGTTATAAGGCTGGACGCGGCGCTGGTCAGCCTCGGCTGGATAAATATATTCTTCTGGTCGAGAAAAATCTTCGTAAAAATAAACTTGGTCGTCACCACACAGTTCGTAGACACGCCGGGCCAGGCGGCCTTCATTACCGATGCGGTCCGCGTCGCACGCCGCGTCAAAATCCCAAAAATTGGTCTGGTGAGCAAAAGAATTATTTATCAGAAAAAAATTATCATCAATGTCTCCGTCCGGATGCTTGCCGTCAACATATTTCTGGCCGTAGCCGCGCGCAGCAAAGAGATAATTTTTCCTAGTCATCTTGGCTAGAATGTCATAAATAACATTTTCTAAGAGCGGCCAGGCAGCGGCATGCAGATGCAGGGTATAGTCCTGGCCAGAGGCAGCAGCTACCCGACAACCCCGGCTGATGCTGTCTAAAGTACGAGTACGCAGCTGCTGCTTAAAAAAACCGTAACGGCGATCGTGCAGGGGCCGCAAGCGAGAGGATCGGCGGGCGGGCAGAGAGTACCGACTGCCCCATAAAAAATTATCTACATAGCTTCGCTCCACCCAAGCAGGCAGCGCCACTTCCTCGGCTGTGCTCGATACTATTACTTTTAAGTTTGGACCGGTTGGCCAGTTGAGACGAAGAAGTTCTAATAATCCCTGCAACTCATCCCAGCGATCATACAAACTAATGGCTACCGCCAAAGAAGGTCGCTGCTGTCTCGCCGTCATCGTACGCGCTGCTGCTGTCTGGCTAAATAAACAACGAGATCTTCCGGTGTCCCCAGACCATGCATTTGGGCCTCGGCTATTTCATATATTCCTATCTTGGCTCCGGCGGCGATCGCATAGTTATAGGCCGGTGCAGTATAAAATTCATTGTTAGTCCGATCATTGTGTGAAATCATTTCGGCAGCCGCTTCCACAAAATCCTGGCCGCGCTGCCAGTAGTAAATTCCCACCGTCGCGTGACTACTGATAGCCTGCTTTTCCGCTACCAGATCAACTACTCCCAAGGAGTTAGTTCGAGCATAGCTCCACTTCGGATCAGCGCAAGGGAAAGTCAAAATAGATCCGTCCTTATTATTACTTTGGCTGTGATTCATGAATTCGGCCATTGAAATATCGACCAGCTGGTCGCTGTTAGCGATGAGTAAGGGTTGGTCATTATTCAGTTGGCGTACTGCCCGTAAAACGGTGCAGGCCGCCCCTTCGGTGAGCCCTTCTATCTCTACTACGCTGGCATTAAATTGCTCCTTTAATTTAGTGAAAAAATCAGCATAGTCGCTGACATGTTGTTTTTGCGCAATCAAAACAAACCGGGCATTAGGTGCTTGCAAATTATCTAACACCAGTTCAATCATTGGTCGGCCCATGACTTCAATGAAGGGTTTGGGAACAGTATAGCCCGCCTCCGCGAAGCGCTGTCCCGCGCCAGCCATTGGTACAACTATATTTATCATATATTTTTTACAATCGTTACTGGGCTAACCACATTGGCAATGGAAGTCGGCCGAATCAATCGAGCAGCCTCCTGGGTATTATCATAATGCTGCAGAAAGAATTCAAGGTCCTCGGGAGTGGAAAAGCTCCACATTTTATTGATAGGAAAAGCGCGAATACGCGCTCCTGTCCGTACATATTGGTTGTAGACGGGGCAAACGAAATATTCTCCATTGGTGGATATCTTGGCCGCAATCATGTCTCGCGTATGCTGAAGATACTGATCTCCGCGGGCGAAATAATATATGCCGGCGGTAGCCTGGTTGCTAATTGGCTTCTTTTCGGCCGCTTCTGTTACCAAGCCGCTGTCTGCGGTTTTAACATAGCTCCATTTAGGATGAGTGGAAGTAAAGGTAACCAGTCCGCCATCGCACTCATCAGCCGACATAGCGTAGAAAAACTCATTACTGTTCCATTCTAGCAACTGATCGCAATTGACGATGGCCAATGGATCGGGCCCACTAATAAATTCCTCGGCTGCCAACACGGATAAAGCTGCTCCTTGCGTCGGCTGAGCCAGCTGAACAATGAAGCAACCCGGCGCAATTAGATTAAGTAAGTATTGTAGGTTGTATTTTTCATAATGCTCCCGCAATACTACAAAAATATACTGGGCTTCCGCGTTCATATTCTCCACTACCCACTGCACCATCGGCTTGCCTAAAACGTCTGCCAAGGGCTTAGGAAAGGTGTAGCCGGCGCGTTCAAAACTTCGGCCGGCACCGGCCATCGGAATTACAATACGCAAGCGCCGACCTTGCCATTTAGGAATAATCCGCCGGCGGGCCGCACTACCCGAGGCCAAGTCGATTGCCTCCTTGATTCGCTCATAGGTAACTTCGGCTGTTCCCGCCACGCCGCACAGCTGGGCCCCCGCGCCGTGCGCTGCCGCACGACCATGATGTGAGTCTTCGACCACCAAGCATTCGGCAGGAGCAGCGCCTAATTGCAAAAATGCTCGCAGATATACTTCCGGATGAGGCTTGGGATGACTGACATCTTCGTTGGATAAGAAAAATTTAACCCTTGACATTAACCCTTTCTTCTTAAGCATAAGCTGAACGGTTTCTCGCACCGCGTTAGAACAAACAGAAATTGTATAGCCTTCTTGGGACAGCCGATCGAGCAGCGCCATTAATTTTTGATCCGGGACAAATTTTTCTTTAATTACCAGCTGGGTTTGCCGCTGCTTTTCCTGCCATATTTCCTTATGCAGCCGCCTGGGCAACCCCTTTTTAGCCGAAAGTAGTTCCAGTTTACGGCGCGTTGGCAAGCCGTCATACACGGCTAGGTGTTCATCGCGTTCAATGGCGTAGCCATGCTTGCTTAAGGCACGATTCAGCGCCTCATAATGCAGTTCGCGGGCATCTACCAATACGCCATCCAAGTCAAAAATAATATGCTTAATCATACCAGGCTCTTAACTACTTTATACAGTTCCTGAAAATTATCCACCGTGGCCTCCGGAATAATCTGTTGCTCGTATGGGCGGTTATCAGAGTGCCGGTCAGCCGCAAATAATACTCCGGCAATCCCCAAGGCCTTGGCGCTGCCAATATCATCATAAAGCCTGTCGCCAATCAAAACAGTGGCTTGGCGGTCAAAGGCAATCTTTTTCTGTACATACTCCAGAAAGTTGGGGTGGGGTTTGCGGTATCCCACCTGGGCGGAGATAATTACTTCATCAAATAAATCAGACATCTTATAGCGCTTCAGGGAAGTTAAGACAAACTCCTCCGCCGGTGTATTGGATAAAAGGACTAATTTAAAACCTTCTTGCTTAAACCGCTTTAATATACGAAATGCCTCACTAAATGGCCGGGTCAACGCCAATTCCGGGCCTAAATAGATAAGTTCGGCTTGCTTGAACTTTTTTTTGTCCAGCGTATGTCCAAACCGGGCCAGAACTTTTTTAAGTAAGTCCGACAGTTTATACTCAACACGCTCCTGCTTTGCCCGGCTTCTTAATTTCCTGCCCTCGGCTAAAAGTCCTTCCACTAAAGCTGCTTCGTCTTTAACAACTCGTCCCTGATCCTTTAACCAATCTACTAAAGAAACAGCCCCGGCGCGGTTTTCCCTTTCCCAATCTATGGAACTGGCAAAGACCGTCCCAGCCATATCAAATAGCAAGTATCTTTTTCTCTGTTTCATCTAAACTCCCAATTAATAGTGACGGACTAATACGCCCAGCCCGTTGCCATTGGTGCGAACTTCATATGAATATTGATAGCCACGCTTAGCTGCTTCCTGATGGCTGATCGGCAAGCGGGGCACTAGAAAATGAGCTTCTTGATGTGGTGGTTCTTCTGGTTTGGGAACCTGGCGGAATGGGCGGCTAGTGTCGATGTTTAAGTTAACTCTGTGCCCATCATTATGCACTTGGGCAAATAATTCCGCATCGGGTTTTAGCCAGCCATCAGTTTCGATCCAACAAACTTTCTTGTCTTTCAGCCAATCGCTGATGGCAGCCTGATTATTATCGGCACAGTGGATTACATCATGAAAAACTATCGCCCCTCCTTTGCGCAGTAGCGGCAGCCACAAATCTATTTCTTTCCGTTTTAAGCTATAAGTATGCTGCGAATCAACCATTATTAGATCTAAAGGCTGATCATTATATTTTCTCCGCCAATCCTCTCTAAATGCCACGCTATCACTATGGATGCGCTTGAACGAATCAGTTAGACCATAGTAAGCAATATTATAAGCAACGAAATCAGCAAAACTATTACTGGGGTCAATAGAATACAGTTTGCCTCCGGCAGCTTGGGCAGCCGCCGCTAACACTACCGTAGATATACCTTCACAAATTCCAAATTCTATAATGTTTTTCGCATTTATCGCGCGGCATAACTTGAATAAGTACCAGGCATGCGGTTCAAAACCGCGCGGATATTGGGATTTATGCTGCCAAGAAACCTTCGGAGCAAAGCGGTGGATAGCGGCCAAATTGCCCTGTTCAATATCATTGACGGCTATTAGTCTCTTAATTTGCTGGTGTTTTTCAGGGTGCTTATCATAACGTAAAACATGCCAGACCAGTAAGTAGCCTCGATGAGCCAAGCGCTGCCAATCATACTTTATACGGTCCCAAATCATGAATGACGCCTCGCTCTAACCCAAAACTGACTGGCGCTGACTGATGGCTGAAAAAATCTCTTTAAAACTTTCCAATTCTTCGGGCGTTCCCAAACTGTAGTGAAAATCAACCGGCATGACTTTAATCTTTTTTCCTTT
>CAZUSC010000022.1:0-9414 GCA_964622915.1 uncultured Candidatus Saccharibacteria bacterium
TCCGGCAGCAGCTAGATCCACCTCAATTTCCACTTGCGGCTCCAAGCTCGGAAGCTGGACGCGCACGACTCCGATACCCTCAATGGCTGCGAGGCGCCGCTGCACATTCTCGGCCTGGCTGCGCAGCACATCTAAGTCATAGCCGTACACGCGCACGACGATGTCACGGTCGGCGCGAGATAAGACTTCCTCAACTCTGTCTGGTTGATAGGTCTGGACCGCACGCGCGAACCCAGGGTAACCCGCTATTATTTCCCGAACCTTATCCACTGTCGCTTCATGCGCGGCCGTAGGACTAAGACTTATCCACAGCTCACCAGAGTTGATACCAACCACTTGATCCCCGGTCACAGCTCGCCCGACCTGAAATCCGACATTCCTAATGCCGGGTGTCGACCGTACCTCCTGACTGACCATAGCGGCAATCCGATTCATTTCCTGTCGCGACGTGCCGGGTATACTTTCCCACTGCACCAGCAAATCCGTTTGCTTAAACACTGGCAGCATAGAGATGGTTAAGAACGGCAGCATCAAAAGACCCCCTAGCGCAGCGACCACAACCACGGTAGCCACCTGGTGGGGAACACCAAACCAATGCGTCAGGAGACTCCGGTATCGCTGCGAGAGCAGGGTAATGATCGCCGGTGCGTCATGGGTACGCCGCACGGTAGACAAAAGCATTAGGTTTAACGTCGGCGTGATCACCAGTGTCACTACCACTGATGCCAGCAGGACGTAGCTATACGCGTACGCCAGCGGCCGAAAAAATCCGCCGACAGGATCGGGTAAAAAGAAGACCGGCAACATTACCAGCAACATGATAAGCGTCGCATAGTTCAACGGTCGGCGCAGCTGCAGCGTGGCGGCGACAATTATAGACTGCAGTGTTCGATCGCGATTCGTGGCGGGTGATGTACGTAGTCGCCGCACCATAGTTTCGCTGTCAAGAACTGCATCATCAATCACACTGGCAAAGGCGATAACAATCCCCACCACTACTAGGGGGTTAATAGTCACACCATGCAGCAGCAGTATTAGCCCAGTAACGAGCAGTGCACTAAGACTGGCGAGGGCGCCAATGAACACAGGGCGCCACATATTAAGAAAGGTAAACACCACGAGCACAACAAACACGCCGGCCAGCAGTGCTGCGACGGCCAAATTGTCACGGGCCAGCTCGATGTAGGTAGCCGGCCGGAAGATGGTGTTAATCTCGACGCCACTGAGCCCGGGGCGTAGTGATTCAAGCGCTTCTTCCACGTCATCGGTCACTTCCAACATATTAGCTTCCGGGAACTTTTCAATGACCAGTAGCAGCCCCGCCCGGTCGCCAAAGCCCGCATCACCAATCAGTGGCTGATGGTCTTCCACTACCGTGGCCACGTCACCCAGGCGCAGCCCGTTACTACCGGCCACTGACACACTGGCCAGATCTTGGGGCCCTTGAATGGGTAAGATGTGGTGCAGCCCAAGTCGTTGGTTGGGCGTGTCTATCCAGCCCGCCGTACCAGGTGTCGAGGCGTTCAAAAAGCTGAGCGGCGATACCCACAAGGCGTTGCCGGCAGTTTCAATGATTTGTTGGAGCGTGACGCCCTGCCCATGCAAACGCTGCGGATCAACTTGCACCTGCAACTGCCGCTCCCGTTGGCCCCAAATCGCCACGTTGGCCACACCCGGTACACCCATTAAGCGAGGTCTAATATTCCATCGCGCCAGCACTGATAAATCAATCAACGATAAATCCTGTGAGGAAAGCCCAATCATCATCACCCGGCCAGGGCTTGATAGAGGCTGAAGCATCGTCGGCGGTTTTGACACGTTTGGTAACGCAAAGGCTTGGGTCAAACGCTCGGCCACCAATTGCCGCGCCACATCGGGATCAGTACCTGGTTCAAAGATGAGGCGGATTGACGATAGTCCAGCAACTGACTCGGAAGTAATATGGTCAAGCCAGGCTATGCCATTGAGTAAGTCCGCCTCCATCGGAACCGTGATTAAGGATTCCACTTCAGCCGCGGCTAGCCCCAGTGCCTCGGTTTGAATTTCCACCATTGGCGCGTTCATCTCGGGCCACACAGCAACGGGTATCTCCGGAATCTCACTTACGCCCACGAGCACCATGGTGGCAATAATCGCCACCATGAGAAACCGTAGCCGCAAGCTTGTCTCAACTATCTGGCGAAGCACGGGTGTTGCCACAGAGCGTATCCGTTACTGGCCTACACCGAACTCAACTCCAAACAGCTCAGCCACCCCGACAGTGACTACCTTCACATCAGATGGCGGACCGCTGCTTAAGACCGCGAAGTCTTGGTCAATATAGTCAACGGTGATGGGATGCCTAACATACACAAAAGCTTCTGGGTTCGTGTAGGTCCAGGTGCCTCCACGAGTATCGTAGATCACTGCCGCATACGGAATAACTGTGCGACCGCTTGCTTGTCTAGCCTGAGCTGGTGTGGCAACCTGAACCGGTGCGGTGACAATGGCTAGTCGCTGTGTTGCCCGTTCGGTCAACACCACGCGATTAAGATCACTATCTCTAATTGGTATGACCTGCGCCGGTTTGGTATCACCCTGAATCTGGGAGCTATCTGCCGCAGGTGCCATCTGTGGTTGTTGAAATAAAAAAACTCCAGCCAGACCGACTGCGGCGAGAGTAGCCCCAATGAAGAGGAAGGACCAGTGCACCATACGACCATACACGTTAAGAGTCCCTCCTTGCCTGCATTGTAGCAGAGTCCGGCACTATTGACTATTCCAGGCACCTCGTGCTAGACAGATAAGTTATGTCCAACAAAGTTTTACCAGTTGCCGTCATTGTCATCGCCGGTATCGCCGTGGGTGCCTATCTCTTAATCATGCAATCTCGACAGCTGCAACGTGAACCATTGCCCGCTAGCCCGGCCGTTCGAGCGGGAGCGGAGGAGTTTGGTTTGACTAAAGCCGAGCTGGTGAAGAACATCGAGGCAGTTGAACAAAGTATTGCCAGTTGCATGAATACCGCTGGCTTTCAATATATTCCGGCTGATTACCTCACTGTGCGAAAATCCATGGACGCCGACAAAAAAGCGGCGGGACTGACCGATGATGAATTCCGTGCTCAGTTCGGCTACGGCATTTCCACCCAGCGAACTAAGCCTGGTACTGCCCCGCAACTCTCCGGCGCCGATCACGCCACCACGATTGGGCTGGGCAGCGAGAATGTCCAACTATTCACCAACATGTCAGCCGGCGACCAAGTAGCCTACAACCGCGCCCTATTTGGTGAAAACACAGCTGCCACATTTGCTGTGGCGCTCGAAGCTGAAGACTTCTCACCAACGGGCGGCTGTACGCGCACCGCCATCGAACAAGTGTTTAATCGTGATCAGCTCGGCGCCGCGTACACCAACCCCGGCGATGCGTTGATTGCGCAAGATTCGCGGGTGATCACCGCCACCGCCAAGTGGTCAAGCTGCATGCGCGAAGCAGGCTTCAACTACAACAATCCCGAAGAAATTGAAAAAGATCTCAAAGATCGCCTGACGGCCATTACTGGTGGAGTAGATCCAAGCACCTTGGCTCCCGACGCCCAAAGCGTCTTAACCGAGCTGCAAGGCGAAGAACGAACAATTGCCGTGGCCGATTTTGAATGCGCGGAGGAGTTTATTGAGCCGGTAGTTGTTCAGGTTGAAACTGAACTGTACGGCGCGCCGCAAAACTAACGGCAGGTAGAAATAGGAGGTAAATCGGGGCTATGAATATCAGGTCAGCGCTGCTCCGTGTGGTACCAAAGTCCATCACCGAATTGGCACATACCCAAAAACGACTGACGCTCATTAGTCTTATTCTCACAGCCGTCGTCGTGCTGGCCGTGGGCAGTTGGCTGCTTGGATCGCGTATTAAATCGCCGGCCGAAATTGCTGCCGAGGTCGCCCCGCCGCCGGCCTCGCTGATTCTGGTTCCGGTAGAAAAACGCGTGCTTACCTCCGATATTGTGACTCGCGGCACGGCTCGCTTCGGTCTACCACAAGCAGTCTCGATTCCACCCTCAGCCGCCAAACCACTCGAGACGCTAATTACTACTCTCCCCTTACCTAATGCGCAGTTTAAGGAAGGTCAGGTTGCCTTCACTATTGGTGAACGCCCTGTGTTTGTCATGGAAGGTACCACCCCGGCGTTTCGGGATATGACACTAGATACTTTTGGTGATGACGTGAAGCAATTAGAGCAGGGGCTCAAACGCCTGGGCTTTTATCCCGGAGTCATTGATGGACGGTACGACGCGCAAACTGCTGCTGCCGTGGCTGCGTGGTACACTAGATCTGGCTGGAAACCATTCGAACCAACACCCGAGCAACTTAAAGAGCTTCATACCCTAACCGAGGAGCTGGCCGTAGCACAAAAAGATCAGCTCATCGCCACCTTGGCTGCAACCCCCAAGCTCGTCGAGGCCACCCGTGCTAAAGCGGCCGGCACAAATACCGCCGCAGCTGCCGATATTGAGGCAAAAGAGGCCACGTACCTTAAAGTAACCGAAGACTTAAGCGCGACCAACGAAGAGAAGGCCAAAGCCACCGCCGATCTTAAAGCTGCTGAAGCGTCTGCCAAAGCCCTACGTCAAGAAGGCAGCATTGCGCTCCAGACTGCCCTGAATGCGCAGCAGATCGGACAGCGGGAAGCCACGGTAGCCCAAGCGTTAGCCTCACGCATTGCATCTGATCTGGATCGCGTCCAGCGCAAAACGGGCATTCAAGTACCCGCCAATGAAATCATGTTCGTAAGCTCTCTACCGGCTCGCGTCAAGCAAGTTGACGTCGCCGTTGGAGCATTGGCTAAAGGGCCGGTGCTGACAGTAACCAATAATCAAGTTGTGATTGATTCCTCTTTGCCCCTGGCCGAGGCCGCGCTGGTGAAGCCAGACATGAAGGTGAAGATTGATGAGGCGGACTTAGGTATCGCCGCGACGGGTGTCGTGACCAAAGTAGCGGATGCTCCTGGCACCAATGGTGTTGACGGCTTCCACGTCTATTTTGAAGTAGCGGTTGATACAACACCAACCACCTTAGAGGGCACTTCGCTGCGACTCACCATTCCGATTGAATCAACCAAGGGCGAAGTACTAGCGGTACCTATTAGTGCCGTCTCCCTAGCCGCAGATGGTACCGCGCGCGTGCAAGTAGCCAAAGAAGGATCACTAGAGTATGTCACAGTTACCACGGGTCTTTCGGCCAACGGTTTTGTGGAAGTCACTCCCGTTGCTGGAACTCTGACGCCGGGTCAGCTGGTCGTCATTGGTTTCAAATAAAGGACATGCCAGGAAACCAACCGGCCGTACCAGTACTTCAGCTTAGCAAGGTTGAGCGTCAGTTTGGCACTGACCCGCCTGTCCAGGCACTGGCTGGGATTGATCTTCGGCTTGAGTCAGGCGAGTGGCTGGCTATCACCGGTCCATCGGGCGCTGGTAAATCAACTCTACTGAATATTATTGGCTGCTTAGATCGGCCGACTTCCGGTCAGTATCTCTTTTGTGGCATCGATACCACGAAGTTAACCGACGTCGAGCGGGCTGGGCTGCGTAGTCAACGCATTGGCTTTGTCTTTCAATCGTTTCACCTACTGCCTCATCAATCAGTGGTGGAGAATGTCATGTTGGCGGAGGTGTACCGCAAACAATCTCACCACGGCCGGCGAGAGCGGGCGCTCGTGGCCATCAACCAGGTCGGCTTAGGTGACCGGGCCGATTTTTTATCAGCCAAACTCTCGGGTGGACAGAAGCAACGGGTCGCCATTGCCCGAGCCCTGGTTGGTTCTCCAGATCTTTTACTGTGTGACGAACCAACCGGCAACCTAGACTCGAAGTCGGCCGCCAACCTCCTCGAACTCCTCGAGAGCTTGCACCGCCAGGGACTCACCCTAGTGGTTGTTACCCATAACGAAGACGTGGCAGGCAGAGCCGGCCGGCGCGTGGAGATTATCGATGGCCAATCAATCGAGCAGCCGAGCGAAAAGAATACATCAATCACCATACGTCCCCCCAGTACTAACCAGCCAGCAAACGTGGTCTCACGCTCGGGCATAACCATCCATGACCTAGTGAGTGAAGCAATCGCGGGACTGTTTGCTAAGCCGCTGCGCACGGGACTGACCACACTCGGGGTCGTAATTGGCATCGCGGCGCTGGTGGCGACTGTCGGCGTATCGCGCACCGCTAATAATCGTATTATTGGGACTTTCAATGAGCTCGCGGCCACTGAAGTTGTGGTGACACCGAGGGCTAGTCTGGCGAGTTTGCACAACAAGGTAATCCCTTGGGATGCGGCGCAGCGCCTGCGTCGCCTCAATGGCGTGGTCGCAGCCGGAACGTTGAGCCCCGTGGCTAGTCAGGACGCCTTAGTGAGCGCGTCGACCATTACCGATCCTCAACGCCAGACTGATTTCAAATTGGCCGTCCAAGCCGCTTCGCCAGACCTGTTTGCCGCAGTAAGAGCCGATCTTAAAAGCGGTCGTCTGCCGGATGCCGGTCACTCACAGCGGATGGACCGCGTCGCTGTGCTCGGACCCACGGCTGCCGAGCGGCTACGGATTGTCGGTGTTGAGCATCTCCCCGCGATCGCTATTGGCGATAAGGTCTACGTCGTGATTGGAATCTTGGACGGAGTTGGCCGACAGCCGGACCTGCTCGGTTCAGTGATTATTCCCGAAGGCACGGCGCAGCGCGATTTCGGGTTGCCCAGTCCAGGCTCGGTTGTCATCGAAACAAAAATTGGTGCGGCGATGCTGATTGCCCAACAAGCGCCGCTGGCGCTGCGACCCGATGATCCGAAAGCGTTAAAGGTTGTCTCACCGCCCGAACCCAAGCGAGTACGCGAGGCCATTCAGAGTGAATTGAATGTGCTACTACTCTTGTTGGGCGGCCTGTCATTGATTGTGGGGGCGATCGGTATTGGAAACATTACCCTCGTGTCAGTAATTGAGCGCATCGGAGAAATTGGCCTACGCCGCTCTCTCGGCGCTACGCGCCGTCATATTGCTGCCCAATTTCTACTCGAGAGTACCTCCACGGGAATCATGGGGGGTATCATCGGCGCCAGTCTGGGAATCCTGGTGGTGGTAGCTGTCAGCGCCTACCAAGTCTGGACACCGGTACTGGATCCGAGCGTACCCTTTCTCGCCCCTCTCTTGGGCGGTTTCATTGGTCTAGTGTCAGGCACGTACCCAGCGCTACGGGCTGCTAAATTAGAGCCGGTCGAGGCACTCAGAAACTAATTTATCGTCGGTAGACGGAGAGCAGTTTTGACACCGCGCATTCGGGTGGGTTTTTCTTGTCTGTACTACATGGGATGGTTGGGCGAGAAGAAGTTAAAAGTATATTTAGGCTGCCTATTCCTAAGCCAAGAAAGGAGCAAATAATAGTTCATCAATACGCCCTGGGCCGTATTGTCCACTCCAAGCCACCTCAGCTTCAGGCACCATAAGGTAGAAGCCCGCTTGACTCCCTGTTATAATTAGAGCGCATGACAAGTCACAGCAAGTTATGAAAAACAAGGTCGTCATCATTGCGTCGGTACTTTTTTTGGTACTTGGTTTCTTCGCTGGCCAGCACTTTGGCGCTCCGCCAGCCTTCGCTCATGACAATGACGGGCAATCAGACGCCCAGGATAAAGATAATGGTAATAACGGCGTAGAAGATCAGAAGGAACAAGGAGAACAGCCATCCGAGAATCGGTAACATGAAGAAAATCATACTAGTTATCACAGTTCTCCTTGTGGGCTTGATTGCGTATTTGGGTTTTAATAAATCTAGTACGCCTGCCAAAGTAGTTTCCAATCCAACTCCTCAACAAGAATCGACAGCATACAACCCCACAATTAATCCGTTAGATTTTGTGTCTGTCGTGAATAATCCTTACTACACCCTCACTCCGGGAACTACCTATACCTATCAGGGCAAGACCAAAGAAGGAACTGAAAAGATAATTACAGTAGTTACGAATAAAACAAAAAAGATCATGGGGGTAACAAACGTAGAGGTATGGGATAGGGTGTGGTTAGACGGCAGTCTCATTGAAGAAACCTATGATTGGTACGCTCAAGATAAAGAAGGCACGGTGTGGTATTTTGGCGAAGATTCAAAGGAATATGAGAACGGCAAGGTGATCAGCACGAAAGGCTCTTGGGAAGCAGGGGTGAACGGCGCCAAACCCGGAATCATCATGGAAGCTGATCCAAAAGTCAGGGACACGTACCGGCAAGAATATTACCAGGGAGAGGCAGAGGACATGGCTGATGTGGCATCACTCGGGGATACTGTGACCATACCGTTCGGGACATTTACGAAATGCCTTAAAACAAGAGACTGGAGTAAGATCGATCCTAAGCTGAACGAATATAAATACTACTGCCCAGATGCTGGTAACCTTGCTCTGGAAGTAGCCATTGATAGTGGGGAAAAGGTGGAGTTGATCAATGTCGAGAAATAAGCGGCTTCTCATTCGCCACACAGTCAAGAAGGTGGTTATATACCGAGAGGATGTAGAGGTAGCTCTGCACATACCGCTGCCATCCGCCTCTTTACCCGTAAAAGTGGGATATGAACCTAAGAGTAGGAATCGTTGGGTTGCCTAATGTGGGCAAATCTACTTTATTTAACGCGCTAACCAAGCAGGCAGCGTTGGTTCGTAATGTCCCCTTTACGACCATTGAACCTAATGTCGGTGTGGTGGCGGTGCCGGACGAAAGGCTTACCAAACTTACCAAACTTTCCCAATCAGCCAAAACTACCCCAACGACCATTGAATTTGTGGATATCGCCGGCTTAGTTAAAAACGCTCATAAAGGCGAGGGCCTGGGTAATCAGTTCTTGGCTAATATCCGGCAGGTAGACGCCGTGGCCCACGTAGTCCGGTTTTTTGTTAATGCTGATATTTTGCACGTCAGTAATAAAGTTGATCCGATCGGGGATGCGCAAACGATCAATACCGAATTAGCGCTGGCCGATTTAACTACTGTAGAAAAGTCATTGCAGACAGTGGAACGCGATGCCCGCGGCAATGATAAAGAAGCAGTCAGGCGTCTATCCATCTGGAAAAAATTACAGCAACATTTAGCCGAGGGACTGCCGGCTCGGACTCTGTCACTGACAGACGAAGATAAGCTACTGGCAAGTGAATTATCCCTGCTCACTGCCAAGCCCATGTTGTACGTGGTTAACCTAGATGAAAATCAGATTAAGAATCCCGCGCCGGTAGTAGAGAAATTTAGCCAGGAGTTTTCCCCGGTGCTGCCTCTTAGCGTAAAAATTGAACAGGAATTAGTAGAGTTGCCAGAGGCAGACCGTATCGCTTTTCTGGCCGAATATGGACTGAAAGAAACTGGGTTAGATAGTCTTATTCGCGCCGGCTATAAGCTGTTAAATCTCATTACTTTTTT
>CAZUSC010000023.1:0-6278 GCA_964622915.1 uncultured Candidatus Saccharibacteria bacterium
CAGGGGGTCACTAGCATGGAAGAAGTGCTGCGGGTAGCTAAAGAGTAGAAAGTAGCAAGTAGCAAGTAGCAAGTAGCAAGTATTAAGTATTAAGTATTAAGTATGACGACAGCTACAAATAAAATTAAATCATTTACTGATTTGCAGGCGTGGCAGGTAGGACACTCAATAGTTTTGATGGTCTACGAAGAAACGAGAAACTTTCCTAGAGACGAAGTATTTGTACTAGTGAGCCAGATGAGGCGTTCTGCAGTATCAATAACTTCCAACATTGCCGAGGGCTTTAGTAGAAATTCTTCTAAAGACAAAATTAACTTTTTTGTTATCGCGCACGGTTCAGTTACAGAACTGCAAAATCAGCTAATAATAGCGAGGGATGTTGGATACATAACTCCGAGCAGCTGGCTGAAGATTTCTGAAAACTTGGTTCAAGTTCACAAATTGATCAGCGGACTAATCAAATATCTCAGGAATAATGTGCGTTCTACTTAATACTTACTACTTAATACTTTATACTTAACAGATGCCTATCTACGCGTTTGAGGGGCGCAAAGAGCAGGGCGGCGAAGTCGTGACGGGCCTGCGCGAAGCGGCTTCCCATGCCATGCTTGGTCAGGATTTGTTGAGCGAAGGTGTTTTGTTAACTCGTTACGAAGAAAAGCACCAGCGGCTCCCTGGCACCTCCTTCTATTCTTCAGTTTTCCGCCGGGTGCCGATCTTAGAGAAAGTTCTTTTTGCCCGTTATTTTTCTTTAATGTTGCGCGCTGGGCTAGATATTAAGCGAGCCCTATCCACTTTGCAGCAACAATCGCGCAGCCGTCCTTTCAGAGAAGCGCTGCAGGTTGTCTATCAAGGAGTGGACCGTGGGCAGACTTTAGCGGAAAGCTTAGAAGCTTTCCCCAATATTTTTTCTGACTTGTTCGTTAGTTTTGTGCGGGTTGGTGAATCAACCGGTCGATTAGAAGAATCCTTGAGAGTATTGGCGAATCAGCTGCAAAAAGACTATGACTTACGGCGGGCCGTCCGGGGAGGAATGCTCTATCCGGCCGTGATATTGGTTGCTTTGGTGTCAGTGGCAACCGCCATGATGATTTTTGTGGTACCAAAGCTCGTCGAGGTTTTCGAGGGCTTCGATGTCGAATTGCCGCTGATGACTCGCTTGCTTATTGCGAGCAGCAAATTTGTGCAGGGTTATTGGTATTTAGTAATTGCCAGCCTAATGACTATAACCGCCTTGACGTGGATACTTTGGCGAGTCGAATCTGTTAGGAACTCTATCATGCATGGGTTGCTGTATACGCCGGTAGTAGGCCCCATTATGCAAAAAATTAATTTAGCCCGCTTTAGTCGGAACTTAAGTTCGCTTCTCTCAAGCGGTGTTTCCTTCATCGAGTCATTGGAGATTTTAGGCAATAACACTCCGCATCCCAGCTATGCCTCCGTATTCAAAGGAGCCCAGGAACATGTCAAGCAAGGCAAGGTCTTAAGTGAGTTCTTGGCAGATTTTAAGCGCCTATTTCCACCTCTTATTACTAATGTTCTTAGCGTTGGTGAGGAAACCGGAGAACTGGACGCCGTGCTGAAAGAAATTGCTTTGTTTTATGAGAATGAAGTTGATCAAACGATGAAGAATCTCACTTCGATTATGGAACCGGTTTTGATGATCATTATTGGGCTGGCCGTGGGAGCCCTGGCTGTGTCGATCATTTCTCCGATTTATGGGTTGGTCAACGTCATCTAGAGGCAGAAGAAAATTTTCTTCTCAGGCCGGCAACGCTGGCCGGATCCGTCAAGCTTTGACGCGATTACACGGCCGCGGCGGCGGATTTACTCTCATAGAGCTTTTAATTACAGCTTTTCTAATTGGGACGGTTGTCACCGGCTTATTTGGTTTGTTTGTTTTGTCGCTGCGTACAGCGCAAGAAAGCGGGCGGCGCATCGTGGCCGTTGCTTTGGCCAACGAAAAAGCCGAAATGATCCGCAATTTGCCTTATTTGGACGTGGGCACTACTGGCGGGATTCCAGCCGGTAATATTCCGCAAGAGGAGCAAGTCATCCAGAATGACCTTACCTATACGGTTAAAACAGATATCCGTTATATCGATGATCCGTTTGACGGCACAGCCGGCAGTGTGCCAACCGACTTGCTAAACACGGATTACAAACAAGCGCGCGTTGAGGTGTCTTGGAACAGCCCAACTTCGTCCACGCCGGTTTTGCTGATAACTATTATTGCCCCAGCTGGCATTGAGGGCGGGGAAGCGGCTGGCACACTAGTCTTCCAGGCACTAGACGTTGCTGGGCAGGTAGTAGCGGGGGCGCCGGTCAAGTTAACAAATGATACTCTTAATCCGGCCATCAATATCAATACCACCACTGATAGCCAAGGCCAAGTAATTATTCCCGGGCTACCCGTCGCCGCTGATAGTTATAAGTTGTCAGTTAGCAAAGCTAATTATACCAGCGAACAAACTTATGATTCTTCAGCCAGCCTCATTCCCGACGCTAGCCACTCCCACTTATCCTCGATTGAAGGGGCTATCACTAATAAGACTTTCTTTATTGATAAAGTCAGTAGTCTGAACATCAAAACGCAAGACGAAGCGACCGTGGCCGTCGGCGGCGTAGTCTACAATCTGCGGGGCACCAAGACGATCGGCACCGACCAGAGCACAGCGCCCGTTTACGTACTGGACGACCAGGCCAGTACAGATGGCGGCGGGCTAGCCAACTACTCGGATATGGTTTGGGATTCGTACGATTTTTCCATCGATGGCGCGGTGACCGGCTACGACATCAAAGAAACGAGCGTTTTGCTGCCGGTGATAGTTAATCCCGATCAGACGGTGGATTTAACCGTCACACTTGCACCTTATACGGCCCTGTCGTTGCATGTCACCGTGGCCACCACCGACGGTAATCCCATCGACAATGCCACTGTGCACCTAACCGGTCCGAGTACTGATGTTACCACAGGCACTGGTATTGTTGGTCAAGTATTTTTTGCGGATTTACCGTTGGTTGGCAGTTATACGTTAGCAGTGTCCGCGCCAGGCTTTGTCGACGCGACGCAGGCTGTAACTGTTGACGGTAGTAATCGCATTCGGATTGAACTCGTGCCGAGTACGTAGAAATTCCATGACGATCCATAAAAAAACCACAGGCTTTACCGTGCTAGAGGTAATAATTGTAGCTGCACTAGGCTCGTTGTTGATGACAGCCTTACTGCGATTTTTGGTGGCAGGCTACCCCATCTCCCGCGTGACCTGGCTGCAAACACATTCTAATGAAACGGCCCGCCTGCAATTAAAGCGGATTGCCCGTGAAGTGAGACAAGCCAAGGACTCGGATACAGGTGCTTATGGGTTAGTAGAAATGTTGCCCCAAAGAATAGTTTTTTATGCCAATGTCAATGCTGACGCGGCGACTGAGCGGGTGCGGTATGAGTTAACTGGGACTGATTTAGAGCGCGGTATAACTAAGCCCTCGGGCAGCCCCCTGACGTATGATCTTAATACTGAAAAGACAACAATTGTGACGCGGTCTATCCGCAACGGCGCCCAGGATATTTTCACTTATTATAATGGCGACTATCCGGCCGATACCACACCGCTGACGCCTGTGGATCTGACCGAAGTTAAGTACATTCAGTTTTTACTATTAATTGATGCCGATCCCAATACTGACCCTCCACCCGTGCAAATTAAATCTCAAGTGCAAATACGCAACTTAAAAACCAATTTAGGACAAACCGTTTCCTAAAAGACGGTTGAGGACATTTTAATCTATCTATAGTAATATGAACGATGTGGTTTCCCACCGCGGTTTTGCTTTAACGGAAATTTTAGTCGCTACCTTCCTTCTTGGCGTGGCGACTGTTGCCATCACCGGACTGGCTGTCTTGGGATCGCGCACCGCTTTCGAAAGTGAACGCAAGACGATTGCCTTAGCCATCATGAATGAAAAAGTCGAGATCATTCGTTCGCTTCCTTACGAGGAAGTCGGTTTTCCTGATGCCAGTGGCACAGAGCCCAACGGTACGGTTGTGCGCCAGGAAGACCTAACCCGCAACCAACAGCCCTATCGTGTTAATACGGCTATTAACTTAATTGATGACCCCATTAACGGAACGCTGCCGCCAGGGAGTTTGAGCGAAGACACCGCTGATTATAAAAACATAAAGGTGGAAGTTTCTTGGGATTCGGTCAGTGGCGCCAATAGGCGCTTGGCTAGCGTGGTTACTCATATTGCTAAGTCTACTGCGACAGTGACCTGCACGCCCGGAGAAGCTAATGCTTGTCCGGGAACTTCCAATCCTGGCGCGGGTGCTTGCATTCCCGATGAACCTTGTCCACCCAGCGGTATTTGTCCGGCTGTAACACAAACGCCGGCCTACTGTCCACCGGGCGCCGTGTTCTGCCAGCAATGCTACAGCGACGCACAATGCGGTGCCGGCCAGACATGTAACGAAGCAGAAGGTCTTTGCGAGGCATCCCCTGGCGCCTGTCGGGATAATAGCCAATGCACGGCCGGGCAAGTATGTGCGGATGGCTTGTGTACAGCGGCCTGTGTAACCAATGCTAATTGCACCGGCGGTGAAATTTGTAATACGGGTACGGGAGTATGCACAATTCCTTGTACGGGGGGCGTAAGTTGTGATTGCCCAAGCGGGCTTGCCTGTAACACTGCCAGCGGCCTGTGTATTACGCCTACCCCTACACCGACACCTACCCCCACGCCAACTCCTACCCCATGCCCGTCAGGCACTAGCTGTCCGACGCCGTCTCCCACCCCTTCCGGCTCACCGACTCCTACACCCACGCCTACCCCAACTCCTACCCCATGCCCATCAGGCACTAGCTGTCCGACGCCGTCTCCCACCCCCGACCCCAGTTGCCAAGAGCCACCCTGGCCTGTCTTTATCTGTCCTAACCTTCCCTCAACTCCTTGCCTAAGAGGTGAACTCTGTCCCGATGGAAGTGAGTGTGTTGTTGAAGGACCAGCTGTGCCAGGCGTAACCCCGGGCCCTAATGACCCTGGGGAGTGTTCTAGTCCCTGGCCACCACCACCCTGGTGCCTGGCCTCGGCTGCCTGTGCCGTCGGTGGACAGAGCGTGGTATCGGAGTGGATACCGCAGCAGAACTGCACCTGGGATCAAGCGTCCTGCACCTTAAACTGTTTTCAGATTTGCTTGCCGGCAATTGACTGGGTGCCGTGCAACTGCCCAACTCCTACAAGTACACCGCAGTGCAGTGATAGAAAGGACAACGATGCCGACGGTTATATAGATTTTATTGATCCCGGATGTTATGTAGGGTGGGACGCGTCCACGCCTTACAACCCAGAAGATAATTCTGAAACAAACGGCAAATGTTCGGACCGGAGAGACAACGACACAGATGCTAGGGATGACCAAGGCAACCCCATTCCTGACGGCAATATTGATTGTGGCGGGGCTCCGGGGCCAGGATGGGGCAGACCCGATCGGGGTTGCTACGATGGCCTATTTTGTAATTTATTAGGCGACTCCGAAACTGAAACATATCAGTGTAATGATGGTATTGACAATGACGGAGATAATTTTATAGATTACGGTCCCAATAAGACCCCGAAGGCGGAGGATTTCGGCGGCGATAGCGGATGCTCGTCTTGGAATGATCCTCTTGAAGACACGCTTGACTGTAAGCCCACATACCAAGAAGGCGTGGGCGGGTGCACGCCCGGGGTATTCTGTGACACTTGTATAGAAGGTGACCCTAAACCGTATGCCAATGCTTTTTGCCGGCCTACTGATGAATTGAAACGGCGTGGCATATGTACTAATTCGTGTAGCGACCTCTATAACAACGATAATGATCAAGTTAGGCAAGACGGAGCAACAGTCCAGGGGGTGGTCCTAAATGCAGGCGCTCCGCTGATCGACGAGAATGACTGGGAAGACTTCCAATACAGTAATAAGTGGTATCTTGATGAGTGGTTCGGTTGGCAAACTACCGACGATAACGGCTGGTGTCCGAGGGACCGAGATGACCAAGACGATAGAAATAGGTTTGAGAGAGTAGGTAATGATGAGCAGGGCGGCAAGTGTCCGTCTGCTTACGTAGTCAACAGCTCTGGGGAGAGCGAATACCAGCAGCACATCCTAAAAGGCAATATCGCTTCTTCGGTTAAACGCACTACCTTTGAGCGTTTGCGTAGCATCCTAGACGGTAACTCTTTCGAAGTAATTCTTAAGGAGGGGCAGGGCGACAAAACCTATCTGGATGCACTTTCGTTGG
>CAZUSC010000024.1:0-4524 GCA_964622915.1 uncultured Candidatus Saccharibacteria bacterium
CATGTTGGGTGCACCCAACATGTACCAGATGTGATGGAGCAAATTGAGAGCTGCCGCCAGGCGATTGTTAAATCGGATCACAAGAAATTTGCCAAGGCCTATGCTAAATGCACGCCTATTTCCATTGATTACGCCCTGCTAGAACGTACCGCTCGAATTATCGCCGTGACAGGCGATTATGGTTGGAGCGATGTTGGGAATTGGGCAGCGGTTAAAGATGTGTTTGGCATGAACGGCGACCACGTGCCAAAAGGACATCACGTCCACGTCGGTACCAGTGGGAATTACGTCTACAATGCCACCGATAAAATGTGCTCTATTATCGGATTAAAGGACACGATTGTAGTGATTACGGATGACGCTGTCCTGGTTACTCATAAAGACAGCGCTCATCGCGTAAAAGATGTGGTCCAGAAACTAGTGGAGGAGAAAAAGAGCCAGTATTTATGATTCAGATCGTGCGTCCCGGACGCTTCTTATTTTTTATAGGGGTCATCTTACTGCTTATTATCGGTGGTGTGATCTGGATCATGTGGGGCAGTGGAAAAATAGTTAAAGGCGGGGAATTTGAGATTGCTGCCGGCCGGCCGGCGGCGGGCGTGTGGGATGATCTGGCAGAACAAGGATATGTGTCCAGAACTCTGCCACTTCGTTTTTATGGCTGGCGTCAAAATGCGGCTAGCAAACTACAGGCCGGTGCTTATTCACTGCGGGAAGGGGAAAGCATTAAAGGTGTTATCACCAGATTTGCGGCGGGTGATGCCGACACAGACGAGCTTCCTTTAACGTACCCCGAAGGATTTACGTTAGAGCAAATGGCGGAGCGGACAGCCCAAAAAGGGATCGGCACGAAAGAAGAATTCTTAGACGCCGCTAAGCCAGCCGCTTTCGGCGAGCAGTTTGGGTATATTGGTCAGCTGCCAGTCGAGCGCAGTCTGGAAGGATACCTTTTTCCCGATACTTATCATGTTTTTGCCGACGATTCGCCAGCCGATGTTATTCAACGGATGTTAACTAATTTTGACCGCAAGATTTCGGGAGAATTACTAACGGAAGTGCAAGCATCGGGACGGACATTGGATGAGATAATAATCATGGCCAGTATTATTGAGCGGGAGGTTATCAGAGACAATGACATGGCGCAGGTTTCTGGTGTTTTGTGGAAGCGGTTGGACGAAGGTGGTGGGCTGGGGGCTGATGCCACTGTCCGTTACGTTCTTAATAAATGGGACAGAGCATTAACCGTGCAGGATTTAGATGTGGATTCGCCTTACAACACCCGACGTTACCGGGGGCTGCCGCCGGGGCCGATTAGCAATCCGGGCCTGCGCGCCATAATAGCGGCTATTCGCCCCCAGCAGTCCGACTTCTATTACTATTTGTCAGCACCAAACGGCGAGACAATTTTCTCCAAGACAAACGAGGAGCATAATGCGAATAAAGCGAAGTATCTTAGGTAGCAGGTAGGAAGTATAAAGTATTAAGTATTGCAGGCTTGCTATTTTTTATACCTTGCTTTATAAGTAATTAATCATCCGAGACCCAGGGTAACTCAATAAATCCTTGGCAGATGAACAACGCCGATGTTTAATTTAGAAAGGCGTAGTTTGTCCACGGATGATCCGTGGTTTTTGTTTATTTAGGTATACCTAATACTTGATACTTACTACTTAATACTTCGCAACTATGCCTCTAACCCGCCCACAAAAAGAAGAATCGGTCAAACAGATGGAGCAGGCCCTAACCGGCGCCATGTCGGTGATTTTTGTGACTTTTGACGGGCTGACGCTGCCCGATGTAAACGACCTACGTAATCGGCTGTTTGCAGAGGGGTGTTCAATGCGTGTCATTTCCAAGCGCTTGCTGAAATTAGCGCTGACTAAAGCCAAGCTGGAATTTGATCCGGTTAGTCAGGAAGGCCAGCTGGCTGTTATTTGGGGAAATGACCCTGTTACTCCCGCCAAAATTCTTTATGGCTTTACTAAAGATCATGACACCTTGCAGCTGAAGGCCGGCGCACTGGAAGGCACGATGATTTCTCTGGAACAAGTGAAAGCATTAGCACAGCTGCCATCTCGCGATGAAATGTTGGGCAAGTTGGTGAGAACATTGGCCGGACCGATGCGCGGGTTGGCCGTTGTTTTATTGGGAGTACAGCGCAATATGTTATACGTTTTGAGCGCGATTAAAGAGCAAAAAGCAGCCGCGTAATTTCTAATTTCTAGTTTCTAATTAAAAAAATATGACTGAAGAAAAAACCGCAGAGAAAGAACAAACAAAGGATACAAAAATGGAAGTAAAAGTTCCTAAGAAGTTCCAAGACTTGGTTAAGCAAATTGAGGAAATGTCTGTATTGGAACTGTCTGAGTTAGTAACAGTGCTAGAAGACAAGTTTGGCGTCAGCGCGGCCGCGCCTGTCGCTGTAGCAGTGGCCGGACCGGCTGCCGCCGAAGCGGCTGTTGAGGAAAAAAGTTCCTTTAACGTCGAGCTGACCAATGCTGGTGCCCAAAAGATTGCGGTTATTAAAGCAGTTCGCGAGGTTACTCAGCTGGGTCTTAAAGATGCCAAAGACTTAGTAGACAAAGCTCCGGCAGTCATAAAAGAAAATGTTCCTAAAGCAGAAGCGGAAGAGTTGCAGAAAAAGATCGAAGCCGCTGGAGGCAAAGTAGAGCTGAAATAATAAGTAGTAAGTAGCAAGTAGTAAGTAGTAAGTATCAAGTATAAAAACTGGGGCGAAGGCCCCAGTTTTTCGTGCGTCTACTAATTACTCACTACAAACTACAACCTCGTAACGCATGGTATAATCTTCTTATAAGTCTTTGACTTTAGATTTTTAATTTTTGACTTGTGGGCGGAGGGTATTTAACATGGCAATTTGGCGTGGCGCCAATTTGGTTGATTGAATTGGGCTGGAATTGGCAACGGGTGTTATTCCGATTTTTTTCTGTTCCCATCATGGCGAAAACTTTGGTGGCACATTGGCATCGTGACGCTGTTAGTTATGAGCGGGGTGGGCTGGGTGGCATGGCACTGGCCTTCGCCTGGAATCTTATTTCACGCGGGATAGGTCTTTTAATTCGTGTAGTCACGTTGACAATGTGGTTGGCGGCGGCAGCGGCTTTATTGCTGCTAAGTGCCGGCGCCTTGGCTTTATTCATGGCTTGGCCTTGGTTGATGGTTGGCGGCTTCCTATTTGGCTTGGGTAGCTTGCTGTTACCCTAAAGTTACTATGGCACTCTCGGCCGTTAAGTCGTTCAAGATCGACGTTGCACACCGCTACGGTGAAGCACGTAATAGCCAGTGGTTGGTGGCGGGAAGATTTGTGACAGGCTTAATGATTTTTTTATTAGGCGGTGGGGGTTTGTTGATAGCAGGCGGATTAGGAATGGGCGGCGACGCCGTGAGCGAGTGGGGTATGTTGTTACTTAGTGTGGCCGGCTTACTTCTACTGATGTTCACGTATGGCAGTACTTATAAACCGCATTTATTACCGCCGCGAACAACTACCGAGTTATTAATGGCGGACAATGATTTGTCGAATGTCGCTGAAACATTGACCTACCGTGCCGTTCTTACTGTTGGTAAAGCAATGGAGCAGCCTCATAAAGATGATCTCCAGGTTTTATTTGATCAGTTATTAAAAGACAACGCTCTTAAAGATTTTTTAATTCGTTTAGAATTGCCCGAGGCGCAAATCAAAGAAGCAGTGGCGACGCAAGTAATTCCTAATTTAAATGCAGGCCAGTTAGCCTATACCGCCTTATCGCAAGCGGCTACCCGTGGTCGCAGCTACGTTGACACCATCGATTTGGCCGGTGTGTTCTTGCTTCATCCCAATTTACATACTTTCTGGCGTCAACTGAATTTGCGTGAGCAAGACATTGCCTTTAACTTGTGGTGGCAACATACGGCGCGTGATGTTAACACGGCGCAACGTCGCTGGTGGGATGCTGCCAACTTGTTGGATTTTTCCGGTGTAGGATTATCGTGGGCGGCGGGCTATACACCCTTTATTGATCAATTCTCGCGGGTGCCGGCCGGAAGTTTATGGGATCAGCCCCTAGGCCATCAAGCGGAAGTGGAAAAATTAATCATTGCTTTGGCACGTGCCCGGCAAAGTAATGTGTTGGTGGTGGGGCACCCCGGGGTTGGGCGACTGGGAGTAGTGAAAGAGGTGGCCCGCCGCGTTCGGGCAAGTCAGGCGCATCCCGCTCTTAACGGTCAGCGAGTCGTTTATATCCATGTCAGCCAATTGGTAGCCTTAGGCGGCAGTAGCGCCCAGCAGTTGTCGTCTGTCTCACGTGCTCTGGATGAGATGGAGCGCGCCGGCAATATTATTGCTATCCTGGACGGACTAAGTAGCATACTGGGGGTATCTAGCGAAGGAACTATTAACTTAAGCGAGGTCCTCCAACCATTTTTCTCTTCCCAAACGATTAGGGTGGTAGCCATCATGTCTAGTGATGATTATCACTTGCGCGTTAAAACGGATGAAGAGTTAATGCAGTTGTTTGAGGTGGTGGA
>CAZUSC010000025.1:0-9802 GCA_964622915.1 uncultured Candidatus Saccharibacteria bacterium
AGCTCCTGCCATTCGGTTGAAAGGCTCGCTTGAAGAACTGCACAAACTGCTGTATTCCAAAGGGATTCTGAATGTCACCGCCAACGAGGAAGTTGTTGTCGAATTCTCTGGCTTCATACAAGAAATCAAGGAGTCCGAAAATTGGTTTACCCTTAAGTTGACCAATGATTCTAAGAGCCTTACTGCTCTGTGCGATTTCAGAAAAACGCATCGAGCCGTGTTGGAAAAAATTGAACCGGATGCTGTGGTCACAATACGCGGCAAGACATACCTCCGGGCAGTTTTAGAGGACGATGGCGTACATATGAGGGAGTGCGTTCTGATCACGGAAAACTGAATGGACAAAGCTAGAGCCTGCTTTATCCAGTGGGGCATTGAGGTCTCCCTGTCGGCTCTTTGTTCCAGCGCTTGCGGAAAAACAAGCGCTTTTTTCTTGCTTAGTTTTTTGATTGATAAAACTTTTCGGCTTCTTGTTTGAGGGGACGCCACCATTGTTCGTTGTTTTTGTACCACTCTACTGTTTCTTTGAGCCACTCGGAAAATTCGTGTTCCGGTTCCCAGCCTAACTCGTTATTTATCTTGCTCCAATCGATAGCGTAGCGGCGGTCATGTCCAGGGCGGTCTGGCACGAACTTGATCCTGTCTTCGGGCAATTTCATCAGTGTTAGTAGCTTTTTAGCTACATCGAGATTGTTCACGTCTCGTTTCATACCACCAACTATGTAAGTGTCGCCGCTTTTCCCTTTATTTAGAATGACATCAATTGCTCGACAGTGGTCGCGGACGTATAGCCAATCGCGCACGTACTTGCCATCCCCGTAAATTTTTATATCATCGCCGTCCAGCAGGTTAGTAACCATCCTGGGAATGAATTTTTCCGGGTGCTGATAAGGTCCAAAGTTATTCGAGCAATTGGTAATAGTAATCGGCAAATCGTAGGTCGCATGGTAAGCCCGCACTAAATGGTCAGAGGCTGCTTTGGAGGCAGAATAAGGACTGCGCGGATCATATGGTGTGGATTCCGTAAATTTTTCACCAGAATCTAGCTCAAGATGACCAAAAACCTCATCGGTCGACACATGATGGAAATGTACCGGCTGTTTACCCTGTGCACGTCGAAGGGCTTCTAACAACACAAAGGTTCCTTTAACATTCGTTTCTACAAAAGCTTCCGGCCCCATGATTGACCGGTCCACATGTGATTCGGCGGCAAAGTGAACAACTGTGTCTGCTTCCTGAACTAATTGGTCAACCAGTGTTTTATCTAGAATATCGCCTTTGTAGAATTTGTAGTTCGGATTTTCCGCAACGTCTTTCAAGTTGGCTGGGTTGCCAGCATACGTTAATGCGTCCAAATTGATAATTTTGTCCTCCGGGTGCTTCTCTAACCAATAACGAATGAAATTCGATCCGATAAAGCCGGCTCCCCCCGTAATAAGTAGTTTTGACATGCTTTTAGGGTGTATGAGAGACAGAAATTAAGCAAGAAAAAGCGGCTTCGCTAAAAGAAGCCGCGCCTTGATCACAGTTTTTTCGGCCGTACCCGCTGAAAAATTTCTGGATCACCGACAGTATCAGTCACTCCCTCAGAAGGCAAGTCCTGTACACGGAGCTGCGCTGGCCGTACCCGGTGAAAAATTTCTGGATCACCGACAGTATCGATTTCAGGAATATAGGGCTGACAGAATAACCATCGGAAGAACTGGCGAATCATTGGCTTCTCCTTTTTGGTGATTTTTTACCGCAGAAACTGTTGTACTGGGATAACACGCTCGGCTATACTCTGCCTGCCAAGAGAAAACGTAAAGCGATATCGAGCAGCCTTGGGGAAGCTGAACTCTGATAACACAGCACGAACAGGTAGCGTCGGCCGATCAGAAAAGTGAAAAGGTACCTGATCCTCTAAGCACACGCTGCCGGACTCCTCCTCACTGATAGCAAAATTTAGTACGCCGCTCTCTCCTGGGTCCCCCGCTAGCAGCACCCAAACAGTGAATTCGCGGGCGGGTGTCGGAAAACGAGCAGCACGAATAGTGTTGGCAACACCAAGAAGAGTCAACTTCCTGCTTACTGGATCTTGATAAACATGGTCACACAGCAACAACGAGAGTGCAGAAACCACGGAAACACCTCCGTTTCGAAAGCAGTTGTTAAAGGACGACCGAACCGGCGAGCGTACCACGGAGATGTCGTTACATCAATATCATCTTAATCTGTACTATGCCATGCTTGCGTGCGGCTGCCCAGACTTATTACTTCCGCGCGAAAAGCGGCTCGGCGGGTTTTCTGATCGGTCGAGCAGTCAGTAGTTTTGTGAGCTTCTCGTGAGTTTCCGGCATAAACGGCGCTAAGTGTTTGTTAACTTCTTCCAGTACCACAAATACAATGGCTAAAGTTTTCTTAACCTCGGCATCTTTTCCTTGCTTTGCCCGCTCCCAGGGTTTGTTCTCATCAATGAACTCATCGCCTGTACTAATAGTATGCCAAATACTTCCCAGAGCTTTATCAAACTTTAAGCTATTTATCTGCCCATCAACTTGTTTCAGCCAAACAGATACTTTCTCCGGCAACTGCCCGCGATCCTTTTCCGGATCAAACTCCGGCCAATACTTTTCAATCATATTCAATGTTCGTGACACAAGATTACCTAATCCATTGGCCAAATCGGCGTTATAACGATCTCTTAGTCGTTCATGGGAAAAATCACCATCGTTGCCGAATGGAATATCACGCAGCAGGTAATATCGAATAGCATCAAACGGATATTCTTTGGTTAACTCCAAAGGATCAACAGCATTACCCAAGCTTTTAGATATTTTCTGTCCATCGACTGTAAAAAAACCGTGAGCAAAAATGTGCTTAGGTAGTGGCAGCCCAGCGGACAACAACATCGCCGGCCAAATGGCACCGTGGAATTTGATGATGTCTTTGCCAATTAAGTGTAAATCTGCCGGCCACCACTGCCCACTTTTCTCTTCATCTGGATAACCGGTGACTGTTAAGTAGTTAATAAGAGCATCGAACCACACGTAGACTGCGTGCTGGTTATCCTGCGGCAAACGAATCCCCCACTCCTGGGCTTGGCGGGAAATAGAAATGTCAGCGATTTCGTTGCCAATGTAATAAAGAATTTTATTCTTTATTGAATCAGGTTGAACAAAAGCGGGCTGCTTGGCGTAATGATCAAGCAGCTGCTGCTTGTACTTCGTCAGCTTAAAGAAATAGTTCTTCTCTTTAATTTTCTTTGGTTCCGTTTTATGTATGGGACACAAACCACCAACCAAATCATTAGCAGTAATAAATTCTTCACAGCCAACGCAGTAATAGCCTTCGTAGTCTCCCAGATAGATATCTCCCGCCTCCTCCATCTTAGTGAGCAAGGCGTGCACCGCCGACACGTGCTTGGGATCAGTTGTGCGTATAAATACGTCATGCGTTAGTCCAAGTTGTTTGAAGACCGTTGCCCACTGCGCCGCCATTTCATCCACGTAGCTTTTAACATCCTGGCCGGCCTTTTCCGCCGCCTCGACATTCTTTTGGGAATTTTCATCCGTTCCCGTAGAAAACAGCACTTTATCGCCTTTAGACCGATGATAGCGGGCTAGAACATCTGCCGCCACCGTTGAGTATACATGGCCGATGTGCGGCTGGGCATTTATGTAATATATGGGAGTGGTGACAAAGAATTTGGCCATTCTTCAAACTTAGAAAGTCAAAGGTCAAAAGTCAAAAATACCAGGCAATACCCAAAACTAACTCTGCGCGGACAGTTTTGATTTTTTGTTTTCAGTTTTGATTTTTGCTTTTTGATTTTGAAGTTCCTGCAAGTCATAAACATAGATCGGGCCGCACTTTTCTGCTCGTACAGTTGTTACTGGTTCAACGTTCTTGAGGGGAAACATGTAAGACAGAAAATATCGGCCGTGTGACATTTCCTGCTGTTCCAGGAATTGCCGGACGCGCGGCATATTGGCCGGCATTAAAAAAGCAAAAACTATCGTTGCTTGCGGAAATTGCTGCTTATAAAAATTCCGCCAATATATTTTTGTTTTGGGAAGTCGCCAAGTGCGCAAAAAGGCTACCGACCACATTATTGGCGATAATTCATACCCCATGGCGGTTGCTCCCCGCTTTCCCGCTTCCTTAACAATACTGCCATCGCCAGCCCCCAAATCTACCAGCACATCCCCGGGGCCTATCTTTAATTGATCAAAAGCTTGGCGCACAACTTTTAGTCGAGTCGGAGCATATGGTGCGCCAATTTTTCCGGCGTAGGCAGTCGGAATCAATAAAGCCATCAGCCCTAGCACAGTCCAAAAAAACCAAGTCATAATTTGAAACTATCCAAACGATAACAAAGATTCCAAAATTACCAAACCTGTTTGTTCAGCTTGGCTCGTTTTTAAAGTTTGGTAAGTTTGCAGCTTATCTGCTCTACGTTGCTTTTACCTTCAATTTTCGTGTAACGGCAGTATTGGCTTTGGGGATGCGGACAGTTAGGATCCCATTTTTTATTTTGGCTTCAGCCCGATCGGCATCTATTTCTACCGGCAAAATGATGGAGCGAGAAAAAGTACCCCAATAACATTCTTGATAGAAGTAGTCTTCATGATCGACATCATACTGCTGGCGGCGCTCGCCGCGGATGGTAACCATGTCGTTGGTGATGGACACATCCAGATCGTCCGGCGAAACACCGGCAATGGTGCTTTGAATAATAATGTTTTCATCATCTTGAAAAACATCAACCGTCAACTGCCCTTCCTGCTCTTGAGTCTCCGGCGCGGTCTTGCCGTTATCTTCGTCAGAATATTCTTGGTCCATTTCGACATCGGTTTCTTCCATCGCCTCCTCCATGTCCTGCTCGTTGAAATCCGGCTGATACGCTTCTCCTTCCGTTTGCTTCTCCTTGTCTTCTTTAATACTAGCGACGTCTTCAGGCTGGCTGGGGTTCATGACCCGAGCACCGGTTAAGCGTTCAAAGAAACTGCGTGGTTCCTGCGGCATATTTTGATTTTATGATAATACTTTTTACCTGTGAATACTATAACAAAAAAATAGTGCTCTGTCTGCCCGTCTTTTACTCCTGCAATAATTTTAAACTCTGCTCAATTTCTTGCAAACTGCTTTCCGCCTGCTGCACGGCTTGTTCTTTGGCAGCGGTGGCGTCAGGCGCCGCCTTGCCCTGCATTCTGCTTAGTATCTTGCTCTGGCTCTTAATCAATGCCGACAGCTCCTCGGCGCGGGCAGTGAGCTTTTGCACCGCGGCGGCAATGGTAGCTGGCGTGATTTCCGGCGAGGCTATCCCCAAAGAGCCAGCCGCTAAAGGAAAACGCTTCATAGCGGCTGTTAATTTTGGCGCAAGTTTGGCGTGAGTCATGGCTGCTAGCGGCGCGGGCAGCGGTACTGCGTCCGGAATGTACACCGCCATTACGCTCGCTGGCTTGATACCTAATAAAGTGCGCGCACTGCGAATAGAGCTGACAATGTTTTGGAACCGCTGCATGTTTTTTTCTAGCTGTTCATTGCGTCTGCTCCTCGCTGCGGCAATCGGCCAGTGGTTGGTGATCAGCGGCTCCCCGTCACCAAAGTTCTGCCAGAGTTGCTCCGTGATGTGCGGCATGAAAGGATGGAGCAAACGTAAAATATTGCTAAAAACATCACGGGCAACCTTAGTTGAGCCGGCTACTTTTAAAACTTCCACATACCAATCGGCAAAATCACGCCACACAAACTCATGGAGCTGACGCGCTGCTTCGCCTATCTTGTACTCGGCTAGCAATTGAGTAACTTCCTGCGTCACCTGATTCAAGCGCGTTCTAATCCATTCGTCGGCAACTGATTTATCTACGCGATCTTCGATAGTATCTAACAGTCGCGCAATATTCCAAATTTTGTTGGCAAAATTGCGCGCTGATCGGATAGCGTTCTCATCGAACTTGATTGCCTGGCTGTCATAAGTCATTTGATACATCAAGCCAAACCGCGTGGCATCGGCGCCGTATTGATTGATCAGTACTAAAGGATCTATGCCAGTCCCCAGACTTTTACTCATGCGCCGGCCGTCCTTCGCTAAAACGGTGGGGTGAATTAATACTTCGCGAAAAGGAATGCGCTGCGTTTGATCGCGTTCGCCGTACTGCGGCTCCCGCATCAGCTCCAACCCCGAAAATATCATTCGCGCTACCCATAAATACAAAATATCGCGCGCTGTCACCAATACTGCCGTCGGATAAAAAGTTTTGAGGTCCTCCGTGTTCTGCGGCCACCCCAGCGTCGCAAATGGCCATAGCGCGGAAGAAAACCAGGTATCCAGCACATCCGGGTCCTGTTCGTAATCTCCCTCCGGCTTCTCCACTGACACTACAAAATTGCCTTTTTCGTCGTCGGAGCCGTGCTTACCGGGTTTCCACCAGACGGGCAGACGATGCCCTAGCCAGATCTGCCTATTAATATTCCAGTCATAAACATTGGCCATCCACGTAATAAAATGCTGCTTCCAGCGCTCGGGCAGGAAGCGGACTAGTTCTTGACGTGCTACTTCTAGCGTTTCCGTCTTGAGTTTTTTCATATCGACAAACCATTGGCGCATAACTTGCGGCTCAATTACTCCCTTGCCGCGGTCATTAAGAGCAACATTGTGTTCATAATCCTCCTGCGTCTTAACGAGCAGCCCCTTAGCAGCAAGCTTGGCAACAATTTTCAGCCGAGCCGCTTCCGCTGATATTCCAGCAAATTCACCGGCAATTGGCAGCAACTTGCCCTGCAGATCAATTATCGGCTCCATGTCGAGCTTACGCCGCCGTGCAATCGCAAAGTCAGTGGCATCGTGCCAAGGAGTAATGGTCATGACGCCCGTGCCGAAGGCTGGATCCACTTCTTCGTCCTTAATAACAGTGGCGGTCACTACCCCATTAATCCACTCGGCTTGGAACGTATCACCATGCTTGTATTTGGCATATCTGGCGTCGTCCGGATGCATGACAACGTATTTATCGCCAAACTTTGTTTCGGGCCTTGCCGTACTAATCTGGAATGGACCGTATTGGAATGTATATAAAGGCGCTTTTTCTGTCTTCCAATCTATTTCTAAGTCCGAAACTGTCGTCTGGGTTTGCGGATCCCAGTTAACAATGCGGGCACCACGGTAGATATACCCTTTTTTATAGTAGTGAATAAAGGCGGCATTTACGGCCTGTTCATAATCTTCATCCATCGTAAAGCGTTCCCGGCTCCAGTCCGCCGAAGACCCCAGTCGCTTCATTTGTTCGATGATTTCCTTACCGGTTTTGTCGTACCACTCTTCCGTCCGCTTCATAAACTCCTGGCGGCCAATATCCTGGCGGGTTTTGCCTTCTGCATGCAATTGTTGCTCTATTACTTTATTGGTGGCAATAGCGGCGTGATCTGTACCGGGTAGCCACAACACCGGCTCGCCCAATAATCGATGATAGCGGGCTAAAATGTCCATTATTGTATCTTGCAGGGCGTGGCCGATGTGAAGGGTGCCGGTGATATTCGGCGGAGGCAGCATGATGACGTATGGTTGTTTACCTGCTTTCAAAGCCGCCTTACTAGGCTGAAAGGCCCCTGAATCCTGCCATTTTTTATAAATAGTAGGTTCATAATCACTCGGATGATATTGTTTGGGTAAATCGGTCATCAAAACTAGATAAAATAAAAACACCAGTCGTAAGAGGGTGTGGACTGATATTATTCGCACGCGGTACCACCTCTATTGGTGCTTCATTAACAGGTGGTTACGGGTCCTGTCCCGGAAGGCTCTACTAAGCTACGAGCAGCTGTTGTTCCTTCATGTTCTAGCAAGCATGACTAGTGCTCGCATCCGCATTCTGTGCGATTGTGACCATATCATACGTCATCTGCGCAAAAAATCAACGTGGCGCTTAAGGCAGATAAACGTTAGGATGAGAAAAGATGTCGTATTCAATCGCCATCGGCCCCCTACAGCTTGTCACAGAAAACACATTTGAGGTGAGGCCTTTTTCATGCCAGCAGGCCTATAAGGGGTGTATGCCCTCTTTTGTCTTTAGTATTGCCGGCCAAGTAGGCTTTCGCTCCGCGCTGGATCATTTACTAATCTGTAATACTCGCCACTGTGCCACCTTGCGCCGAAAAGTTAAAGAAGGAATGCAGCACAAGCTCGGTTGGCTGTTTGATGAAGAAGCGCTGCTGGGCTGCGTACATATCCAACCCTTCCTCTACCAGGAAACAAGAGCCTCAAACATGCTCGAGCAGCGTAATTTTAAAGTTGCTGCCAACCACCTTGCCCGCTGTCCTAATGAAGCTTGCGCCCGTTTGCGCCGCTCCCTACTACTCTCTATTCGCGATAACGTCAGCCCCAACGCCCACAACAGTCTTTAAAACTTAAACAAAAAACTTCAAAGATTGCCGAACATTACAAACAAGTTTGGTTGCTTTGGATATTTGTTATAGTTTGGAAAAACTTTCCAAGGGCGGCCGCGCCACCGGTTCAATTTGCCGCCATGATATTTGACGACCTGCCTCCATGGCAATTAGGCCAACTTGGCCAATCATTACCGCGTTGTCACCGCACAGGCTCACCGGGGCAATAGATAAGGCTTTATCGGCCGATTGAGCCGTTTTTAGCATTTGCTGCCTTAATAGCTTATTAGCCGCCACCCCGCCGGCTAGCAACACTGTTTTATAGTTGGCTGCCTGTAAGGCAGCCCTAACCTTAGCGGTGAGTGAATCAACAACTGCCTGCTGAAAGCTGGCCGCAATGTCGGCTTTCTTGGCCTCAATGTTTTCGGGTGGCATATCACGCAGCGTATAAAACACAGCAGTTTTAAGACCAGAGAAACTGAAGTCTAAATCGCCAGAATGAAGCATGGGTCGGGGGAAAGCAAAGACGGCAGGATTGCCTTGCTCGGCCAACTTACTAATCTGCGGCCCGCCCGGATAAGGCAGGCCGAGCAAGCGGGCCACTTTATCAAAAACCTCACCGGCAGCGTCGTCGCGCGTCGAGCCAATGATTTGATATTTCAGATGCTGGGTAACTTTTATAAGCAGCGTATGTCCGCCAGACACGATTAAAGCCAGCGCCGGAAAAACTGCCTTATTAGTTGGTAGGTTGTAGGTTGCAGGTTGTAGATGTGCGTCGTCTGCTGACCGCGCCCGCGAAATTGGAAACTGTTTAGCCCTACTTGATACCTGATACTTGCTACTTGATACTGTATTCAGCAGTGCTGAATAGACGTGTCCTTCGATATGATGGACTGGCACCAGCGGCTTATTCCAAGCATATGCCAACGTGCGAGCGGCTGTAACTCCTACTGATAAGGCTGGCATTAAGCCAGGCCCAACTGTAACAGCGATAGTGTCCAGTTCCGGGCCGCTAATTTGCGCTTCTTTTAAAGCATCTTCAATCATCGGCCTGATCACACTAACGTGCTCTCGCGCGGCCACCTCCGGCACAACTCCTCCGGTCATTTTATGTATATCAATTTGCGAGGCAACGGCTTGCGATAGTACTTTAATTGTCTTGTCTTCTTTACTCATGACGGCAATGCCTGTTTCATCACAGGATGTTTCAATTGCCAGAATTGTCTTTTTGCTTGACATACTGTTGCTTATACAGCAAAAACATATTATTGTCAGTGTTTAGTTGTATGTTATTTTTCTCCTTAATACTCGCAGTTCAAGTGAACGAACAAAGCTAACTTTACGTTCAGCTTTGTGAAGTGATCGCAGAAACCGAGTGTTAAGGATAGAGGAGCAACCCCGAAGCGAAAGCTCCTGTCACACTGAGTGTGATCAG
>CAZUSC010000026.1:0-24338 GCA_964622915.1 uncultured Candidatus Saccharibacteria bacterium
ATAATTGCTCCCTCACTCAATATTCTTTCGATTACTGTGGCATTATAGGGCGCTTTAAAATTCTCCAAAATTTTTGAACCAGCCGTGGTATGTCCAAAAGATGTACATATCATATCTTTCACCGCCAAGGGCAAGCCGGCTAATTTTCTGCCGCTCTGCCCGACCGCGTGAGCTTCGTCTGCCTTTTGAGCGCTGTGGAGGGCCTGTTCCCCTAGAACTTCTCTAAACGCATTTATCGAGCCGTCCCACTGCTCAATAACCTTAAGGCTATTTTCTGTTAGCTCAATCGCGGAAACTTCATTATTTTGCAGAGCTTCGCGAGCTTCCACCAGAGAAGAAAACTGCTTGGCAGTCATAGCAGTCAGCCAAAAATGGTTTTAACCTTGATCTGATTGCCCTGCGTCTGCGGCGCCATTTTAAGTAACTGCTCATGGCTGGCCAGAGTTTCACTGGCTACTTCATCGTCACGTACAACGTTTGCCAAGCCCGTGCTGTCATCCGCCGTTGGTATTCCTTGGGTATTAATACCCTGGATTAAAGAAAAGTGTGCCAAAATCCCTGATAGGTCGCGGCTGGCCTGGGCTATTTCCTCGGCGCTTAATTGTAACCTGGCGAGCGCCGCGACACGCTTAACGTCTTCCGGAGTGATAATTGGCGGTGATGGTTTTTCGGGTGTCATTGTTAGAAATTGGTAACTAGAAATTAGAAATTGGAAATTGGCTACTTAATCATACTCATAAACTGCCGAGGCGAAATAGTTTTAATGCCTAATTTCGCCGCCTGCTTGGCCTTGCTGCCTGGATCCGTTCCTATCACCACTATATCAACATTGGCACCGACACTGGCGGCGACGCGGCCGCCTAAAGCTTGCACGCGCTGCTTGGCCTCCGCCCGACTCATCTCCCCGAGCGAACCCGTAAAGACAAATGTTTGGCCGAATAATTTACCGGCTGGCGCCGTCTTAAGTATTGTAATACCAACTTTTTGGTATTGCTTGATCAAGTCTCTCGTTGATTTCTGCCGGAAGAAATTAGCAATTAAGGGAGCGGACTTGTCGCCAATACCTTCGACTGCTTCTAGCTCTTCTGCCTTGGCCTTCCATAAATTATCAATAGTTCTAAAAGCATAGGCCAAGTCCTGTGCTGTCACTATTCCCACTTGTGGAATACTTAGGGCTACCAGGAATCTGCTTAAAGGAATAGATTTATGACTTTGAATTTCTTGCACCAACTTATCGGCTGACCGGGTCGCAAATCCTTCCAGATTGAGCAGGTCACCGGCGGTTAATCGCCAAAGATCAGGCGGCTGCTCAATTAATCCTTCATTGAGCAGCTGCTCGATAATTTTTTCTCCCAATCCTTCAATATCAAACGCTGCTTGACCAACAACCTGCAATAGGCGCTCCCGCTGCTGGGAGAAGCAGTTGGGATTAGTGCAGCGGATAACTACCCCGTCTTTTTCCCGCACCACTCCCGAGCCGCAAACCGGACACTTCTTGGGCATTTTAAACGGTTTGGTTTGCGCCGGGCGTAACTTAACCAGCGCTTGTTTTACCTCCGGAATAATATCGCCTGCCTTTCGGACAATAACCGTATCACCAACCCGGATATCTTTCCGTTTAATTTCGTCGGCATTGTGCAGGGTAGCCCGGGAGACAGTCGTGCCGGCCACGCGCACTGGACGCAAGTGCGCCACCGGCGTCAGCGCCCCGGTCCGTCCTACTTGCACCACAATATTTTCCACTAACGTGGTGGCCTCCTCCGCGGCAAATTTATAGGCGATAGAACCGCGCGGCGCTTTGCCGACCACCCCTAAGCGCTCCGCTACCGGCAAATCATTTATTTTAATCACCAGGCCATCAACTAAAAAAGGACGCTTCAGTCGTTTTTTCTCCTCTTCGACGGCAAGTTTAAATATACCTTTTAAGTCTGCGGTGAGTTGCGCGTCCGGCGGCACCGGAAATCCTAATTCTTGCAAACGGGCGTACTCGGCGGCCCGGGTTTTAATATTATCGCGGGAGGTAATCTCCCAGGCGAAAAAACGCAGCGGACGGGCCCGGGCCATAGCCGGATCTAGTTGGCGAATCGATCCGGCAGCAATATTGCGTGGATTGGCAAAAAGAGGCTGGCCCTGCGCTTGTCGCCGGGAATTCATAGCCTCAAAATCTACTTTCAATAAATATATCTCTCCGCGCACTTCCAACCGTCCCCGCACCGGCCGGCGCAACGTTAAGGGGATGGCTTCAATAGTTTTAATATTTTGGGTAACATCCTCACCCGTCTGTCCATCGCCGCGAGTGGCTGCCTGCACTAAGCGGCCGTCCTCATAAATTAAAGCAACCGCCACTCCGTCCACTTTTAGCTCCACAAAATACTGGTAAGGCGCGGCAATGATTTTCTGGTTACGCTGCTGCCAAGCCGTCAGGCCCTCGGCATCAAAGACATCCTGCAGTGACAGCATCGGTGTGCGATGCTCAACCTGCGTAAACTTAGGCAGGGGGACGCCTCCGACGCGCTGTGTCGGCGAGTCCGGGGTGACGAGGTCAGGAAATTGCCCTTCCAACTGCTCCAATTCATTTTTGAGGCTATCTAGGGCCGCGTCAGAAATCTCCTGCTTATCAAGAACATGATATAGATAACGGTGATGCTCGATCTCCTGCCGCAACTTGTTAATACGCAATTTTGCCTGCTGTTTGGTCATAAGCATAGGTGACAAGGCAGTATATCAGTCTTCTAGTTCGCAGTCACCCCCGGGCTGCAGCTTCAGGCGTCTTTCCTCCTGGGCGTAGCGGCCCAGGCTGATGACGCAGGGTACAACGCGGATTAAATCTTGACTGGTAACAAGGCGCGCCTTTACCTGATAGGTAGCGGTCTGATCGTCATAGCGGACCTCTCCGTCGTCAATGGTTATCACTTGGTCTCCCCCGCCTTGCTGACTTTGCTGGACGAGCAAATAAAGTGCTTCCTCTACACCGGAATTAGCCGCATAAAAAGACCGCTCCGAAGCGACAAAGTTTTGCGAAGCACGCAGTTGCTGGGACAAAATGCCACTTAAGATGACCGCCGATGACGTGATGATCAAAGTCATCACTAACGCCAGATAGACTGCAATTGAGCCGCGAGCACCGGCATTAACTTTTAATATTGGGTTCATAAATATGGTGCCAGCTGGCGAGAAGTTACCGTACTCTGCGTAGTAAGAGTCGTGCCGGCAAAGTCTCCCACGCGCGCCGACAAAATCAACGTTACAAATCCCTGTCGATCCAGGCCCGTGCCGTTAGGGACACTCGACGTAACATCAAACCGTAAATCAGTAATAGCGATATCGCTGCTCGTTAAGGGTGAGTAAGCGGCGCTGGCAAAATTGCTGGTCGGACAGTCTGTGCCGGCCAAATCACTCTCCGCCCGCTCCAGGCGACTATTCAACAAACGGTAATGCACGCATACCCTATTTTGATTGCGGTAAGTAAGGCTTTGGCCGCTGCTGTCTGCTAGAGCGTAGGTAGAGCCATAGGCCGTACGCGTTTCCCGGTTAAAAAGCTCGAGGGCCAGCCGCACTTCCTCTAACAGTTTCTGTTCAGCAATATCGCGCCGCTGCGTATACATGTATCGCCCGAATAAGCTGGATACAATCAGCAAGATAATTATGAACAGCCCAGTAGCAGTGATGAGTTCGATTAAGGTAAACCCCGTTAGAGTTTTTTTGTGATGGGTCTTCAACATATACAACTTTAAGGTAGCCAGTTATAAAGCTTCTCTTTGACTACTACTTGGCGCTCTTGGCCGCGGCTTTGCCAAGCCACTTGCGAAGTGACAATAACGAATGGCGGCTCACTTTCTTTAGTACTACAGTCGATGCTAAGGACTCGGTGATAGGAGGTCGCCGTCCCGGCGTTGGCGGCATGAGTCCATAAACCATTGTCTTGAATGGATAGCTGGGATTGTTCGAAATCCCCTACACCCTCAAAGTTGCGCACCATATCTACGTCCAGCGTAAAGCGGCGATCAGTGTCAAAGTAACTGGTATCGGAGTCATTGCACAGGCCGCCCGCCAGCCATTGCGAGCGATCGTCTCCACTTAACCAATTAGTGTCGCGTACTGCTCGCACAAGCTCTAATCCTTCGCGTGCTAGATTGGCCGCAATAAACTGTTCGCGGCCCATATCCACCAGCGGCTCTGCTCGCGACATGACCTGCGCCACCGTAATGGACAATGCGCTCAAAATAACAGTCGCTACCATAACACCAATTAAAGTAAAACCGTGCTGATCGGCGCTGCTCATAGTTCCGACATCCGCCCATAAGGATAAACGGCCCACGATTGCCTTTGGGCGGCGGCTTGTAAGCTGATCAGGGCTGGTGTTTGCGGTCCCACTACTATTCCATCTGCAAAGAGGGTGACAGTAGGCGGCGTGGCTTCAAAAACAAACGACTGCCAGTAATCCGGCTCGGTATTAGTACTGCCAGCAGTCAGGGTATGGGTAGCAATTAAAAAATCAGTGGGCGCCTGATAAGTACGGCTGCCATCCAGATCAGCAAACACTACAGCCGATGTCCCTTGAATGCCCACGCCAATATTAGAACAGGCTTTTTCACGGGCAGCATCGCCGCCGGCTATCACCAGGCATGGTTCGGTCCTGACTTCGTCCAGGGACTGTTGTTGGGCGCCGTTAAACAGTGCTTGTAATTGTTGTCCGCTGACAGTTAATTGCTGGCTAGCGCGGGCGCGCGGCAGGGCGGCGGCTGATAACAACGACAAAATCGAAATGATCGCAATAATAACCATTGATTCGACTAAAGTAAATCCGCGTTGACGGATAACATTGTCGGATAAAGTTTTTACCATAGGTTCTAGTTATCATACCGCAATCAGGCACCGAATATGAATTGCCAGAAGACGGGCGGCAACTGGGGCCAGATTAGTAATGCTATGGCCATACCCGCCAAATAGGGGCCGAAGGGCACCGCAGTTTTTGGAGTCGCCTTACCAGTGAGCAACAGGTAGGCTCCCACTGCTCCACCGACAACAAAAGCCGCCAACAGTAAAAAGATAGCACCGCCCACACCAAACAGCAGTCCTAAAGGAACCATTAGCTTGACGTCGCCGAGACCTAAGCCTTGACCTTTCGTACCGACCCAGAGCAGCAGTAAAAACCCGGCCGTGGCGACCACTCCCCAGTAGACCGACATTGGCGGTAGCGGCCAGGTAGTCTGCCGCCAGAGCACCACTACACTAAGCAGCACAATATAGTAGTCCGGTAATAAAAAAGTCCTTAAATCGATCAAAAAAAGTACCAGTAGTAGACAAATAATAATAAATTGCAGACTGCCGCCCAGCAGCGCAGCGGCGCTTGCTGGCAACGGCCAAAAAATTATTAGTAGTAGTAATCCGCCCAATGTCTCAACTACGGGATACTGCACACTAATGCTGTGCCGACAGTAGCGGCAACGCCCCTGCTGCCAGATAAATGACAAGACTGGTACCAAGTCATACCAGGCCAACTGATGTCGACAATCAGGACAGCGCGAGCGGCCCTGGCTAGCCCCCATATCGGTGTTAAAGCGCAACACTAGTACATTCAAAAAACTTCCTACGGCCGCGCCTAGTATGAATAGAGCGGCTACTAAAACCGGCTCAACCATGATCACGATGGACAGCGCAGCGGGTCGCCGTCAGCGTCTTCATCAGGGCACTCGTTATTGGTGATCTGCAAAGTGCCAGTGGCGTCAATGCAAGTATACTGGCCGGCTTTCGCCCGTAAGGGGGCGCTAATGCAATAATCGTTTTCTTGTGTGTCGCGCAAAACTACTAGGTAAGGAGCGCCTGGCGGATCCCCAGATTGTTTATCAATATCTTTTTTTAAGATGTCCAGTTCCTCCGCTATCGTAGGATCACTCGTCCAGTTGGCATAACTGGCTCCTTGGCTGTCATAAACAATCTCCGCCTGCCAACGGATTTGCCCGACGTCGTTCTTGATGGCTGTATCGTGTGCCTTGAGCCGGCTGGAAGAAACCCCCGCCAATATGAGCGCGGCCAGAATAGCAATAATAGCTATAACAATTAACAGTTCAATTAATGTAAATCCCGATCTCATGAGCAATGATTAAATCGTAGCACTATCTACTCTTTACCGCACCTCCTTCCGCCACAAAAGTACCCTGAGGGGCACAAAAGTACCTAGGGCCTGGCCCTAGGTACTCCGTACCCTTCGGGGCACTCTGTAGCACTGATACTGCTGCCTGCTTAACTAGTTAGCAGGAAATAGCAGTGGCCGTACAAACAGCATTACTGGTGCCATCTGTGTACTGCCCGGTTTGATCAACGCAAATAATTTTGCTGGTGTCACTCTTCAGATTAGACTTAATGCAGAAATCAGTACCAGCACTTCCCGACTGGGCCGTCACGGTGCCTCCAGCCTTCAATGCATCGGAAACGAGAGCATTAACCGATGTTTCAATACCTCCCTGACAGTTGGTGGGACTGGGATTACCCACACAGGTACCAAAGCCCGTATAAGTGGCACTATTGCTATCATAGTACACTTCCGCCAGTGTCCGCAGCTGTCCAACGTTGGACTTGATGCGGGCATCATTGGCTTTATCACGCGCATTACCCAAGGCCACCAAGACTAAGGCCGCCAAAATACCAATAATGGCGATGACGACCAACAGTTCAATGAGGGTAAACCCGCGCGCGGTTATTTTTTTAATCATATTTTTCCCTCACCTCCCTTCGTGTGTACATCTGGCTGTACCGGATTATTCATCACCATATTATAACACAATTTCATGGCGGCTATAACACCAACACAAGGTTGTAAATGGGCAGCAGCACTGCTCCTACCACAATGCCCACGCCGATACCTAAGATAACAATTAATATCGGCTCTAACAGAACCGTGGCGGAATCCATCATAATATCGACATCCCGCCGAAAAAAACGGCTGGCTTCGGCAAATGACTTGTGCACTTCACCACTGCGTTCGCCCACCGCCACCATTGATGTCAACATCGGCGGCATATAATGTTCCTGCTGCCACACCGAGGAAATGGAAGCGCCGTCCTTAATTGCTTTAATTGTTCCGTCCAAGATCCGCTGGTAAACCCGATTGCCCACGGCCTCTTTAGCTAACGCCAAGGCTTCCAAGGCTGGTACGTCGCTGGAAAAAAGCGTGTGCAGAATGGAAGTAAGCCGCGCCAAGTAAAGTTTACGGAAGAAACGACTAAGAACAGGCACACGCAGAACGTAGGTGCTAAAAGTATACCGGCCTTCCGGTGTTTTAAAGTAGGAATAAGCAATCGCCACTATTACCGCCGCCACAATCAGAACGAGCAGCCAATAGGACTGAAAAAATTGCGTGGTGCTAATCAATACCCGAGTTGGCCACGGCAGACGAACTCCGGCATCAGCAAAGAGATCTACCAGCTGCGGCAGCACATAGGCAAACATTACTATTGATAAAATGACCACCAGGACTAAGACAAAAATGGGATAGAGCAAAGCTGCCCGGACTTTGCGCAAAAAATTGTAATCTTGCTCTAGGTAGTCCGAGACCGTACCCAGTGATTCGCTCAATCGCCCGCTGGCTTCCCCGGTCCGCACGATACCAAGCACGAAAGCAGAGAAAGTTTTGGGATGGCGGCTCATGGCATTGGACAACGACTCGCCCGACTCTATTTCATAGGCTAATTCCTGCATAATTTTACGCCAGGCCCGTTTGTTAATTTGCTTTTCGATCGCCCGCAATGATTCCATGATGGGCACGCCCGCCCGAATCATTGAAGAAGTCTGGCGCATAAAAAGAATCATTTCTTTCATGCCGACTGCTCTTCCCCCCACCTCGCGTTGTAAAAACGACGCCTCCGCAACTGCGGTGACCGAGGCCGGCGCCAGGCCGTGTGAGCGCAATAAATTTATGGCCCGCTCTTCACTGGCGGCCCGTAAGGTGCCTTTGGTGAGGCGGCCATCGGCCTGCCGCGCTTGGTAAGTAAACTTCTGCATACCCAGTAACAACTACTTTACCTGGCGACGCGCAGCGAGCCGGTTGGTAGTATTCTTCTCAATGATTAAGTGCTGATTCATATTGTTGGTAGGTTAGATTATGTCGCCTCGGCATATGTCTTTTTAGTGTAAATCTTTGCCGAGCAAAGCAAAAACGCTGTTATTTATCTAACCGCCGCGTCGAGGAGAAATACGGCCGGGCGTCTTCCAAGCGCACTGCCCCGGCATCCACCAACGCCTGCAAGCTAGCGTCGAGCGTCTGCATTCCCACATCGGAACTGGTTTGAATGATACCGAGGATCTGATGCACATTGCCTTCGCGAATCACGTTGCGTACGGCGGTAGTTGTAATCATGATTTCCACGGCCGGGATCCGGCCGCCGGCCGTCCAAGGTAGGAGCCGCTGGGAGACTACCCCCGACAAGGCATTGGCCAACTGCGAGCGAACTTGGCGCTGTTGTTCCGGCGGAAAAGAATCAATGATTCTCTCGACGGTTTGCCCAGCATCATTAGTATGCAAAGTGGCAAAAACCAGATGGCCCGTTTCGGCGACGGTTAAGGCAGTTTGCATCGAATCTAAATCACGAACTTCGCCGACCATGATGACATTGGGATCTTGCCGCAGCGTGGCCCGAATAGCCGAGGCAAAGGAGACGGCATCATGGCCGACTTCCCGTTGATCAATGATCGACTGCTGATCGCTAAAAGAGTATTCAATCGGATCTTCAATAGTAATAATATGCTCGCGGCGATTTTGATTGATGTAGTCAATTAAGGCCGCCAGCGTGGTCGATTTGCCGTGGCCAGCTGGGCCGACCATCAGTACAAACCCTTGCTTTAATTCCGCGAAATGCAGCACTTGGGGCGGCAAATGGAGTTCTTCAATCGTCCGAATTTTGGTTGGAATCAAACGCAGTGCCGCTGACAGTTGGCCAAAATGATAAAAAATATTGACACGAAAACGCGGACCGCCCCCCGGCAAGGCATACGAAAAGTCAGATTGTTGGTTCTTTTCTAAAGCCTCGGCCGAGCGCTGCTTGCCGCCGAGCAGCTGCTCCATCATTTGTTTTGATTCGTCCGCTGTGATGGTGCTGCCGCCGACGGGCTGTAGTACACCGTCTACTCGAAAGAACGGGGACCGGCCCTCGGTGACATGAATATCAGATGCCCCGGCCTCCTGGGCTTCTTTCAGTAAGTCATCAATCGTTCGCATACCCTCCTGGGAACTAGCCTACGACTTATTATCGGTGGCAGCTGGCGTCTGTCCGGCTAAAATTGCTTTAATTTTCTCAACAACTTCCGAGGGCGTGTAGTGAGCTTTGATAATGTAATCATTCGCGCCCAATTTTATACCGCGCTCGACGTCCGGCTTTTGTCCGAGATTAGTCAGCAAAATAATTGGTAGATCTTTGGTGCGCTTATCCGCCCGCAGTCCCTCCAATATTTCAAAGCCGTCTTTCTTCGGTAAAACAATGTCCAGCAACAAGAGGTCGGGCAGCGGATCTTGTTGCAATCTGGCCCAAGCCGTCCCGCCATCTTCCTTGATTTCTACCTGGTAGCCCATGCTCGTCAGTTTTGTTTGGTACATGCCCGAGATAAAAGAATCATCCTCCACCAATAAAATAGAATTTTTGTCAGACATAGGGTTAAGTAGAAAGTATTAAGTAGTAGGTAGTAAGTATCGTGATACGGCAACGACGAATAACTTACTCACCTTTCTTTGCCGAGGTAAAGACACAGTGGCGTTATTGCTAGTGGTCGATGTTGTATACATGATACTTGATACTGATAAATTAGGGAGTTGTTTTTTGGTCCTCCGATGTCACTCGCAGGACATCCTCAAATAATACCTCACCGGCTAGGGCTTTGAGCAGGCCGTCTTGGCGCATAGTTATCATCCCTTCCTGGCGAGCTATGTCCTGCAGTGTATCATATTCAGCCGCATTATTAATAGCTTCTCGCAAGTGCCGCGTTACCTTCACCGCCTCAAAAATAGCCAGCCGGCCAACCACTCCCCGCTCCTGGCAGGCCGGGCAGCCAGGACTGGCATACAACACACTAGGGCTCTTCACGTTGGGAGCGGAAAAATATTCTTCGGGCAAACCAACTAGCATGTCTTCAATCTTCTTTTTCAAAGCAGCCGTGACCGGCACTTCTTTTTTGCACTCCTGACAAATTTTACCGACCAAACGTTGCGCGGCCAGCAGCCGCAAACTGGCTGCCAATAAAAAAGGGTCAATGCCCATATCCATTAACCGAGGCACCGTGCCCACGGCATCATTAGTATGGATGGTCGTTAAAACCAGGTGACCTGTTAATGAGGAGTGCACGGCTAATTCGGCCGTCTCCCGATCACGAATTTCTCCCACCATAATAATATCGGGGTCTTGCCGGAGAATACTGCGTAAACCGGAAGCAAAACTCAGGCCAATTTCCGGATGCACTTGCGTTTGGTTGACTCCTTCTATTTCATACTCCACCGGATCCTCCAAGGTGACTATGTTGGTATCTGGCGTATTAAGTAAGGAAAGCGCCGTGAAAAGAGTGGTAGATTTACCGGCGCCCGTGGGCCCCGAGATTAAAATGATGCCGTGCGGAACGTGTAAGCCATCAACAAATATTTTTTGTGTTTGCCCGCGTAACCCTAACTCGTCAAAAGAAGGGGCGCCGGAAGACTTGTCGAGAATACGCAGCGCCACTTTTTCGCCAAAAGTAGTCGGCATGGTGGACACTCGGAAATCATAGGCTCGTTCATCAACCGTGGCGGAAAATCGTCCATCCTGGGGCAAACGCGCTTCGTCGATTTTTAGATTAGATAATATTTTCACGCGCGAAACCACCGCAGAATGAACCTTCAGCGGCAGGATCAAAGAGGTGTGCAGTTTGCCGTCAATGCGATAACGCGTACGTAATTCTCGCTCGGTGGGCTCGATGTGAATATCAGAAGCATGCCCTTCAATAGCATGACGAATGATAACGGCTACGACCTTGCTGACCGGCGCTTCTTCCATCACCCGTTCAATGTCCCGGCTGTCTTTACCGGTAGTCTGTTGCTTGACGCTGGCTAATTCCTGCGTAAAGTCACGGAGCGCTCCGCCGATTTCTGCTTCCGCTGCCGACGACCCGCCAAAAGCCGCCTCAATAGCTTCTGGGGAAGCCAAATAAATCTCGGGGATTAACCCTTTGCGGCGGGCAATAAACTTAACTGCTTCTTGCGCTTGAAAATCCTCCGGCGCCTGCAGGGCGGCTAGGAGTTTGCCGTCTTTAACATCAAAAGCCACGAAGCGGTAAGTAATAGCGGCCTTACGGGAAATATCCCGCATCGCTTCGTCGTTAATTTTGATCTGACTTAAATCAATATATGGCACGCCCAGTACTTCCGCTTGTACTTGGGCCAGCGCTTCCGGAAATACTAATCGCTCCGTCCGGATAATTTCTTCGTAAGAAATCTGTTCCTGGGCCGCGCGTTTTCTTACATGCTCGACTTGCGCTGGTTTTAATAAACCCCGCTCTGCCAACAATTCAAGTAATTGGGTCTGATCCTCCATTCCAAACTACAGGAATGGATTAGCTTTTCCAGCCGCCGCCGGCGGCCGCACTGGCAGCAGGCTTTGCAGTATCCCAATGTTCAACGCCTTGTAAGCCGCTCTTTGCAACACTAAGACCGGAAAGGCTTCTTCCTCTCCTCTCCTCTCCGTTGTGGTGGTGGGCGCACCAGTAGCATCACTGGGCACGCTAACAGTCGTCTCCTTAGGCAGTAAAAGCAGCACGGCGCCGCTGACCACAATCACCGCCAGCAAAATAGCGGCCAGTATAATGATGAGTCGTCGCTGTTGATCGGAAGGCATGTTTGTTAAATTAATTTCTAATTTCTAATTTCCAAAAATTATTACGGGGCATACCCAGTAACAACTACTTCACTCGGCCGCTCTAATCGAGCCGAGAAGTTGCTTAAATATAAGTGATTCAATGATTTCATAGTAATGACTTGCTGGAACTAAAGAGGGCGCTGCCGGTGAGATTTGGTGAAGTATTGTTACTGGGCATATGAGAAGATTTATAATTCTAGTTTGTCGCTTTGCATATAAAACTGAATCACCATCTCGCCGGAAATCCGGTCCGGAGCCGTCTCGTTGCGGTTAATTTGAATGTTCATAATATCCATTAACCGAGGGGCACGCTCTAGCTCGGTAATGAAACTGCGTAACTGCTGGTAGGTACCATTAAACTTAACACTGGCGCCGAGCGGTATGACACTCCCCGGCAGGGCGACCGCTTCGCCGCGGGACCGGCGCGAATTAAGTTGCGATTGAATCGAGCTGGAATTATTAATAATGTTATCGATTACTAACCCAGATGTCTGGCCGCTCTGATGTAAAATGCGCAGCGCATCTTCAATTCTCTCTTTAGTGGGCAGCATAATTGCCAGCCGGTCTTCCTGCTCTGGCTGTACTTGCAAAGCCGCCAGTTTGCGATCTACTGTCCGTAAAAACTCCTCCCGCTCTAGTAGTAAAGCCCCTTGGGCAACAATGCTATCGCGCCGTTCGCCAATATTATTGAGCAACGGCCGCAGTATGGTGAAAACGACCACAATCGCCAACAGAGCGACTCCACTCAAGACAATGTATGGTGTATTAACGGAAGAATTAGCAGCCATACCCAGTAACAACTACTTTACCTGGCGACGCGAAGCGAGCCAGTTGGTAGTATTGTTCTTAATTGTAAATTGATTAGTCATGTAAGTTATTGGAGTAGATGATGTCGCCTCACGCATCCCGCCTTCAGGCGGGATTGTAAAGTATTGTTACTGGGCATACCTTACTTGTTCTGTTTTAAGAGCGAGGGGTTAAACTTCAAGTCCGCCGAAAAGAGATATTGGACGCTAACTACCCCAGACTCGGCATTGCTGTTTTCCTCCCGCCGTACTTCCGCCAGTTTGCCCTCGCGAAAAGCACTGGGATGGTCGGTACTTTCAATCAGACTGGCCAGGGCTAGAGCGACTTTATCGATATCTAGTGTCAAGCCCGTCAGACTGACACCGCCCGTTTCACTACCCGCTTCTAGTCGCTTTAAGACCACATCTCTTGGCAACAGACGCTCCAGATCACGCCAGACAACTTCCCAACTAATGTGCTCATTCAGCAGGACATCCAGCGCTTTTAGCCGCTCTTCAAAGAGCACAATGCGCTTAGCGTCGGCATCCAACTTACTTATTTCCACTTGCACGTTGCGAATCCTCTCCGCTAAAGCGGCCTGGCGCCCGGCCAGACTATAGTTATACAAAAATAAACTAGACCAAATCAAAAGTACGCCCAACGCTATCAGTCCTGATAATATAAACAGACGACGGCGCCGACGACGGGCCTCCACAATAAATTGCGTACCGGGCGCTAGGTTAATACTGGGCATACGACTTTCAAATAATTGCCACTATCATACCACGGAAATAGTCACTACAAAAAATACTAACTAGTGAACCCGCGTCTCGCCAGCCCAACAGCTACGCCGAAGGTCGGCGCCAACTGGCGCAAGGTTCTGTCCAACTCCAACGGATAGGACATTCCCCGCCACGGATTACCAATAACACTGGGTAATTTGGTTTGCTTGGTCCAGTAATCAGGCAGGCCAATTAAACTGGCGCCACCGCCAATTAGCACCGTTCGTTTTATTGACCGCGGTTGCTGGTGGCTGTACAGACGCAGCAAGCTCATCGCTTTATCCAACTGTTTACGCACGATCATCTCGGTAGCGGTGCGTTGCCGATCGGGAGCCGCAGCCGACAGACCCCATTTAGCCTTCGCCGCTTCCGCCTGCTTGTGGCCAACGCCTAAAGCCGTGGCAATCGCCGCCGTAATGTCATGACCGCCCGACTCCACGGTATGCGAAACGCGCGGCGTTCCGGCATCAACAATATGATAAGTGGTGGCCAGATCGCCGATATCAACTATTAAAGCGGAGTCGCCTGCTTCCCCCAATAGCGCTCTAATGAGCGGGAACGTTTCTACCTCCAACGCCAACATTTTTAGTTCTAATTGTTTGAAAATGTTTAGATAGCGATCAATAACGCGTACCGGCGCGGCTGTCAAGAAAACCGGTATAGGCTGATCGGACTTTACACTGCTCGCAGGCGGCGCAGCTTGTGCCTCCCCCTCGCTATCAGTAGACATATGGGGCTGTTCCCCCAGTCGACTCCAACCTAAAACCATATCGTCCAAGTCAGCCGGCACCAAATCGCGGGCGGCAAACTGCACTGCTTTGGCCATTTCCTTCTCGGGCAATGACGGCATAGTGGTCACGGTAGAAAAGACAATTGAACTGGGCAGAGCCGCCACCGCCACGTCGGCCGACACACCCGCTTTATCCATCATCTCTTTTAGTACATTTACTACTTGCGGCACTGCTTGATCGGCGCGGTCATCATCACCGTCCACCAGTGGATTAGCCAGATCAGCTTGAGCGTAAGTGGAAAGCTCAATTCGTTTGCGCCGGTTAATCAACTCCACCAGCTTCAAACTAGAAGTACCAATATCAATACCAATAAAAGCCAGTGGGCTGCCAAAAATAGCCATAAGCTTACTGTTTTTGCCTAATGAAGGAGATCATCTTGTTCTGTACTGATTAGTATTGTAGCATAAACCTTAGTCTTAACTTGACTGTATGCCCAGTAACAATACTTGATAATATCTTGCTTAACCTTAATTAACCCGCATGAATTACCTTGAAACGAACCTAATTTCATTTTTCACATTATTTGTCGGCCGCTTTGGTAAAGCCAAAGCGATCAAGTAGTTGTTACTGGGTATGAGCTTAGGTATTTGGATTATCATCATTATCGCCGGCGTCGGCGTGGTTTGTCTGTGGGCTTACAACTCTTTGGTGCGAGGCCGCAACCAAGTCAAAGAGGCCTGGAGTGATATTGATGTGCAGCTCAAGCGGCGGCACAATCTTATTCCCAACCTGGTCCAGACTGTCAAAGGATATGCTAGCCACGAACTGGGGACTCTCAATTCCGTGACGGCCGCCCGCTCCAAAGCGATGAGTGCTGCCTCGCCTCAAGAGCATGCTCAAGCCGAAAATATGCTGACCTCTACTCTCAAATCTTTATTTGCCCTGTCCGAGCAATATCCAGACCTAAAAGCCAACACGAATTTTTTGGAATTACAGCGTGAATTATCCGATACGGAAAATAAAATCCAAGCCGCGCGCCGCTTTTACAACACTACCGTGCGTGAATACAACACCGCTATTGAGTCGGTGCCAACCAATATTATCGCTTCCGTTTTTTCTTTTAAGCAGGCTTCCTTCTTTGAACTGGACGAGGAAGCGGCTCGCTCTGTCCCGCAAGTTAAGTTTGGTAACGAGTAACGAGCCGGCAGTCAAGGATTGCACCGCGCAATGACACCGGGTACATTACTCGTTACCCGTTACTGGTTACTCGTTACTGGTTACCCGTTACTGGTTACTCGTTACTGGTTACTCATAAATGTCTTCCCTCTACCAACAAATTACTGCTAACCGACGTCACTCCTGGCTGCTCATCGCCTTTGTATTAATGCTGGTTATTGGTGTAGTGGGAATTTATTCTTACGCCATGCGTGGTGATCTAGTTTTGCCCATTATGGCTGCTATCTTCGCTTTGCCGGCCGCTCTCATCGGTTATTACGCCGGTGCTAAAATCGCCTTGGCCAGCAACCAGGCACAGGAGTTGCCGGTGGAGTCCGGCCAAGAAATTCATCGTCTGGTAGAAAACTTGGCGATTACTGCCGGCATTCCCAAACCAAAAGTATATTTAATTGATTCCCCGGCTCTCAATGCCTTTGCTACTGGCCGGGATCCGCAGCATGCGCACATTGCGGTCACCCGCGGTTTACTAGAAAACCTTGATCGATCGGAGCTAGAGGGAGTGTTGGCTCACGAATTAGGACACGTCAAGAATTATGACATCCGATTTGCGCTGGTGGTGGCAGTTTTTGTTGGCTTCATCATTATTTTGTCCGATCTTTTCCTGCGGGCTACCTGGTTTGGCGGCCTGCGCCAGCGCGATGATCGCGGCGGCGGGCAGCTGCAAACTCTGCTCGCCATCGTCGGTTTAATTTTGCTAATTGTCTCTCCTATCATCGCCAAGCTCATCCAGTTAGCAGTCTCTCGCCAGCGCGAATACTTGGCTGATTCTTCCGGTGCCATTCTCACTCGTTATCCAGAAGGTCTGGCGCGGGCGCTCGAAAAAATTTCTCACGGACCGCCACTGGCCACCGCCGGTAAAGCCACCGCCCACTTATTTATTGCCAACCCTTTTAAGGGTGGCCTCGGCCGGATATTTGCCACGCACCCCCCCATCGAGGAGCGTATTAAAAGACTACGCAGTCTAAGTTAGCGTTTCCAGGTAATTAGAGATTTTATCAGGCGTAAACCCGCGGCCGGCTAAAAAGCGTGCTAGTCGCTCCTTATCTGCCGGATGCCGGACACGCCGCTGCCAACTGGTCGCTGCTTCCTCTAGTAATTGCTCTTCCCTCCCCGGTTCCGCGAAGGCGGCGCTAATCGTCTCATCCAACGTCTCACTATCTACCCCCCGTTGCCTTAACTTCATTTTCAGCCAACGGGGACCGATGGTTTTATAGCTCAAAACACTGGACACATAACGCTCCGCAACCAGCTTATCGTCGAGGAGTTTTTTGGTATAAAGCCACTCAATGACCGACTGAACCTCCGAGGAGGAAAAACCCTTGCGGGTGAGCTTTTGCCGCACCTCTGCCTCCGAATGATCCCGCCGGCTTAAGATGTCCTGCGCTTGGTAATAGGGATCTTGCCGCCGGTCGGTTTTGGCCTGTTTGGAAGAATTGCCTTGCATAGATGAAGAATTGCGGGTAAACGATAAGTAGCGTTATCTATAACGTTATCCATCTTTGTCAGCCAGCGCTACTTATTAACATCGTGACACAAAAATAAAGTTGGTATACTTAAGCTATTATCATTAACTAACAAATTACTCTTCCATGGACAGTCCAATCCAAGACAAGCTCACCAGTCGTCTTAAAAATGTTCTGACAACGGCGTCAAAAGTTTCGCAGGAGCTTCACCACGGCCATATCGGCACCGAGCACATTTTGTACGGCATGATGCAAGAAAGCGGATCATTGTCTTATAGTATTTTGAAAAAGTTTAACTTCTCTCCCGAGTTTATCCGCGCGGAACTGGAAGCTATCCCCAAGTCACCGCGTTGGAAAGAAGAGCTATCGGCCCATGCCCGCTCGGCCTTTGAAAAAGGAGCGCGCACTGCTTTTCAATATCACCACCGCTATATCGGTACCGAACATATTTTATTCGGCATTCTCAACATTAAAGATTCTGTTGCTTACAAGTTATTGGAAAAATCACCAGTTGATGTGAAGGCTTTAGTCCAGCAAGTACGCATTGTCTTAAAGAGCACTTCCCACTTCCCCGATCTATCTAACTTTTTAGGTCTGCCTGGTCATGGTTCGACCCGCGAGGTCGGCACGCAGATTAAAGAGGAGCCGGGCGAGCGTCCAATTTTACCGAGCCCTCCCAGCGGGCCAGGGGAAGGTTTGGTTCCCAAAAAACAGCGCACTCCCGCTTTTGATTATTTCACCCAGGACTTAACTACCATGGCGAGTGCAGGCAAATTTGATGTCGTGATCGGCCGCAGTAAAGAAGTGGAACGGGTAATGAGTATTCTTAACCGCAAAAATAAGAATAATCCGATTTTGATTGGCGAGCCGGGAGTCGGCAAAACAGCCATCGTGAACGGTCTGGCCCAGCGCATAGTCGAAGGTAAAGTCCCGAGCAAGCTACAAGGTAAACGCATTGTCTCGCTGGATATGGCTAGTATTTTGGCCGGCACTACTTTCCGCGGCGAGTTTGAAGAGCGCATTAAAGAGTTGACGCGCGAGCTGGAAGAAGATAAAAACACTATCCTTTTTATTGATGAGTTGCACACGATTGTCGGCGCCGGATCCTCGGGAGGAAGTCTGGATGCCGCTAATATGCTTAAGCCCATTTTATCTCGGGGCGAGGTTAGTATTATTGGTGCTACCACTTTAGACGAGTACCGTAAACACATCGAAAAAGATGCGGCGCTGGACCGGCGTTTCCAGCCAGTCGTTGTTAAAGAACCTACTCCTGAAGAAGCCACCGAAATTCTCCAAGGAGCGCGTGAAGCCTACGAGCAACATCATGGCTTAACGGTGACCGATGAGGCCATTAAAGCGGCCGTCGAGATGAGCGTCCGCTATATTCCCGATCGCTTTTTACCCGATAAAGCGCTGGACTTGCTTGATGAAGCGGCCTCAACCTTGCAGCTGCAAATTGCCGGTACGGATGAAGCTCAAAAAGCCCACGCTTTAAAGCACCAATTGGAAGAATTGCGCACCAAGAAAGAAGCGGCTATTGAAGCGGAGAATTACGAAGAGGCTCTCAATTCTAAGCGACAAGAAGACGCGATCAACGAGAAACTGGCCGAATACTCGAGGCAAGTCAGCTCGCAATCAGGCACCCGGCGCCTGGCCATTACCAACGAACACATTGCCAAAGTAGTGGCTGATTCCACCGGTATTCCTGTCACCAAGCTGCTCGGCGAAGAATCCAAGCGGTTGGTCAAACTAGAGGCTATTCTGCGCAAACATATTATTGGCCAGGACGAGGCAATTAAAACAGTGGCGCGTTATGTCCGGCGCAGCCGCGCGGGCATTGCTAACCCGAACCGTCCATTAGGATCATTCATTTTCTTGGGACCAACCGGAGTAGGAAAAACTGAAACCGCTAAAGCACTAGCCCGGGAAGTATTTGAGAATGCCGATGCCCTGATACGGGTAGACATGTCCGAATTTATGGAAGGTCATTCCGTTTCCCGCCTGATCGGCGCTCCGGCCGGCTATGTTGGCTATGACGAGGGTGGCAAGCTAACCGAAGCTATCCGCCGCCAGCCTTACTCTATTGTGTTGTTTGATGAAATCGAAAAGGCGCACCGGGATGTCCTCAATATCCTCCTGCAAATTCTCGACGAAGGCGAGCTGACCGACGCCCACGGGCGGACAGTCAACTTCCGCAACACTATCGTAATTATGACCAGCAACATTGGCTCGTCTGAACTGGCGCAGCAGGCCCGCATGGGCTTTTCGCTGCCCGAGGAAAGCGAAGTTCGCGATCAGGCAGCCGCTCGCTATGAGCAATTAAAAGAAATTGTTTTAAAAGAACTAAACAGCCAAATGCGTCCGGAATTGTTAGGACGTATCGATCAAATTATTGTCTACGCTCCGCTCAAAGTGACTGACTTGGAGAAAATCACCGAACTGCACATTAAGGAACTGAAAAAGATCTTGGCTAGCAAAGATGTCAACTTAGATGTTTCTCAAGGAGTTAAACAAGAGATCGCCCGCCGGGCTTTTGCCGAAGAAAAAGGCGCTCGGCCCATCCGCCGTTTTGTCCAGGAACTATTGGAAGATCCTATCGCCCACTCCCTTATCAACAAAGAATTATCTACCGGCCAGATGTTGCATGCTCGTAAAACTGGTAACAAGATAACCGTTTCTCCAGTTACTGATAAAGACACCATACCCTCCGGGAAAAAATAGTATTAAGTAGCAAGTCGTAAGTAGTAAGTATAAAACATACATGATACTTACTACCAAATACTTTCTACTAACGTTGCGGGATATCATCGCACCACCACGTTGTATCTCTTGTCTTCAGGAAGGCTCATGGCATTGCTTCCAGTGTCGGCAAAATTTCCGTCTGTCTGCGCAAAAATGTTTAATCTGCCTTAAAAAACAACCCCGCGGTTTAACTTGTCCCGAATGCCGGCAGTCTACTCCCATAACCGGCACGATCAGTGCCGGAGCGTATCATGCCGAGGCCCTGCGGCGAGGCATTCACTGGCTTAAGTTCAAGCATGTTCGACAAGTAGCGCCCGCACTAGCTTCCCTGTTAGTACCAGCCCTGCCTGCCATTGCTCCCTTGCCGCAACTGCGGCAGGAAGCAGTAATAATACCCGTTCCCCTGCATGCTCGCCGCCGGCGCCAGCGCGGTTTCAACCAGACCGAAGAATTAGCCGAGCAGTTAAGCAACGCTACCAATCTGCCGCTATCCTTCAGTGTCATCCGCTCCCGCCCTACTTGGTCCCAAGCCAAGTTGCCGGCAGAGTTAAGGCAGCAGAATACTCAAGCGGCTTTTCGGCTGGTTGAACCGCTGCCTAATAAAAAATTTTATATTCTTCTGGACGATGTAATCACGAGCGGCGCGACAAGCTCTGCTGCTGCACAGGCATTGTGGCAATCCCCGGCTCTTCCAAAAGGCGCCCAAATATGGGCCTTGGCAGTCGCGCGGGGTTAAAAAAAGCGGCCCACTCGAGTTGTTGGACCGCTGCGAACAAAGATCATCTGTTCAAGCAACACTATGGGTAGCCGTACCGGTTTGCCCTGCGGTGATTTCCGGTGGAGCCTGTGCGTCGTTCGTTGTCTCAAAAGTCGCTGGCGGAGAGGGTGCCGGCGGCCAATTTGTTCCGTTTCCTCTTTGTTGTCCGGACAGGCCGTGCACCCGAGACACAATTTCATGATTCGGCTCGCTCATTTCGCTCTCTTTCTTTGGTCAAAGGTACTCAAAAACTGCAGACTGCATAATATAGCACATAGGCAAAATTAGCAAATAGCTATTGCTGCCAGGCACCGAGTAAATCTCATTTTGTTATTAGCCGCTCTGTCCTGTCAGTCGGCGAGTAAATTGTATAACTGCCTTCCTAAATCGGGTGCGGTCATCCTTATTTTTTAAGATATGCCAGGCCGTCGGCAGCAGCGAAAGAATAATAATGACGATAATAATCGGTATCAGATATTTATCAATACCGGGAATGGCGTTGCCCAAAAAGTAACCCAGTAATGGTAGGCCAATTCCCCACAAGGCTCCGCCAATCACGTTATAAGCAATAAAGCTGGCATACTTCATTGATCCTACCCCCGCCAATATTGGCGCAAAAGTGCGCACGACTGGCATAAAACGGGCCAGGATAATTGTTTTGCCGCCGTGCTTAGCATAAAAATTCTCCGCCCGCTCCAGGTTATGGCGATGAAATAACAAGGACTCCTCGCGCTGAAAAACTTTACGGCCCACCCGGTGGCCAAACCAATATCCAACGGAGTCGCCGGCTACGGCCGATCCAAAAGCTACAAGACATAGCCAAATGATATTAAAAAATCCCTGCGAAGCCAGAAAGCCGGCGGTAAAGAGCAAACTATCGCCTGGCAGAAAAAACCCAATCAGCAATCCCGACTCGGCAAAAACTATGCCGGCCAGACCGGAGTAGCCGGCGATTTTTAGAAAAGAAATTAGGTCTAATCCAAACATGCCACATGCTTAATAAAAATGCCGGAGGATTAAATTTGTCCGCTCGGCCAATAGTGATTTACATCATGCTACACTGATGATGTTTTATGCTCAAGAAGCGGAGATTATATTAAAATTCACTTTCCGGCGCTGGGCTGCTTTACCCACTTGTTAGCAACCAGGTGCCAGTCGGCCACATCCACTTTATCCAGCGCATCCCAAAAATCCTTCGCTGCTTTAGTATAAAGTTTTTGGTGCCGCACTAGCTGGCGGAACTGCTTCCATTTTTTTGGCAACTGGGCACCTTGCTCAACCAATTCTCGCATTTCTAAGTCGATGTCCAAATTATCAGCATCTTTCACAATGCGCGCTACTTTAGACCGACGCGCCTCATATTCCTGCAACACATCGGAATAAAAATCTTGTAGACTCGTTCCGGCCATAGTGTCGCGGGCGGCTCTGTCCTCATCCGCCTCGACGTATACTTTTTGCACGTAACTTAAATCCGCTGTTCTAGTTTCTGCTAAATCATGCACCAATGCCATCTTTATTAACCTCTCTTCGTCTGCTACTTTTTCCCGCCGCCCCAGAATTAGACTCAACCACATTACACGCACGGTATGCTCCAGGACTGTGGCACAGTCTACCCCCAAGTGCTGCCGCCAGGCCCGCTGTACATTGCGCAGGGACCCCACTTCATACAAAAATTCAATGTCCCGCTTATTAAAACTCATCCCCTAAAGTGTACCTGGCACAGAAAATAAATGTCTACAGCGGAGAGGGCGAGATTCGAACTCGCGATACCTTTCGGTATACGTGCTTTCCAAGCACGCGCACTCGGCCTCTATGCGACCTCTCCAAAATTACCTATCTCACCCAAGCACGCTAATGAGCGAACTTGTCTGATTTTAAGGAGCGTAGCCGCGGGCGGGAATCCTTAATGAAAAAAATTGCAGGCAAAACAGCTCCGTAAATCAGACAAGTGAGTGAGGGTGATCTCGAGAGGATTCGAACCTCTGGCCTTTGGCTCCGCAAGCCAACGCTCTATCCAGCTGAGCTACGAGATCGTCGCAATACCTTACGCTCACCGCCTGGATTTTTCTAAAGAAAAACCAGGCTGGCCGCTTCAGGATTGCTCCTCTTTCCCAAACATTCGATCTCTACGTTTGCTGTGCTGGCTCAACCTGAAGTTTCGCCAGCTTGCTCACTTGAGCTGCGGATGTTTGGGATCCCTCGACAACGAGTATCAAGGTAGTCAATATAATGCGGGAAAAAACGCAAAAAATCCAGTCGTTGTGCATCTTTCCGGCAGGGTGTTATACTGTAGGCATGAATCGCCAGGACGTGCGCGAAGCTACTCGCACTAAAGAAACTACCGCTCCCCCCTCGCAGCAGCCAGTCCGCTTTGGTGCGCTGCGGTTTGATCCGGCTCAAGTCAGACCGAAAGCCAAGCCAGTGCCGGCCGCCGATCAAGTAATGAAAAGAAAAATTGCCCGTAAAACAATCCAACGAACGCAACAGCGGATCGCTCAACGATCCGATAACCAGCGCTTCCAGCATGAGCTTCGCGAAATGCAGGAGACTGATGATTTACGAGAAGTAGATGATGACGTCGAAGATGTCGCCACCATGTTGGAATGGCGGGCCGAGGAACATAATCACCAGCCAAAATCCGCCACCTGGTATGCCGTATTGGCCGGCGCTATTACCGTTATTTCTGTCGGCTTTCTCTTATTTGGCAATATCATTGCCGCTATCACCATCGGCTTCGTTGGCGCTATGACTTACTTTGTTGCCCAAAAAGACCCAGCCGTAATTCGCTATCGGTTGCTAACCGAAGGGATTGCTTTCAACAATATGCTTTATCACTACCGTGATCTGGATGCTTTTAACATTGTTTATGAACCCGGGCACACTAAAACTGTTTTGTTGCGCAGCAATCGTACGTTCAGTCCCCTGCTGCATATGGAAATTGGCGAAGCTGATCCCGTAGCCATCCGCGATGTCCTCATTGAGTTTGTCCGCGAAGACCAAGACTTGAACGAACCGCTAGTCGATATTTGGGCCCGCCGCCTCGGTTTCTAAAATTTAAGTAATAAAAATGCCTGGGTAATATTCTCAGGCGTTTTGTGTGCTAGAAACTGGCATTAGTCACACAGGTCGTGTTTTCCCCCATCGAGGCAATTTGGCTTTTAATCAGCTCTCTTTGCAAAGCTTGGCAGCGGCGAATCGGCCCGGTAACTATGGCGCTTCCATTGAGCAATATCCGTTCTCTCAACGTAACATCATGCTTTTTGCACAGAACTTCCAGCGCCCGATAGAAGGGTTGATAATAGTCCTCGAGGGCCTGTAGCTTGCCTGGGTCATTGCCTGCGAACATTTCATGCCATCTGTCACACTCACCTTTCGAAGGTTGGCGTGCTGACACAACTACCCAGCCTAGCCCCTCCGAAGTCCAATTGCCCACGCGCTTCCGGGCGCGCTGCTTCGCGCCGCCAAATACCATCAGCGGAACCATAACAAGGACCACGAAAGCCACCGCCAGCAGCCACGGCCAATTTTCAGTCAGGAACTGCCACATGAATTGGGCTCCTTTAAATGTGCGATAGAACAACCTTAAACCCGTGGTGCGTCCGGAGGGACTTGAACCCCCAACCGTATCCTTAAGAGGGATCTGCTCTGCCATTGAGCTACGGACGCCTTAGTGAATATGTATGAGGCATTATACTCAAATGCACAAATATATGTTACTATGGGAGAGGTGTCTGAGAAGTATACATGTGATAGAATATTATTCCCTCGTAGAGGAGTACAAGCAAGGTTTCTTCAACAGGTAAGGAACGAGCTGGGTGCAAATTGGCGTGACATTGCCCGTCTTTTTGATCTGCATCCACGCACAGTTCGAGACTGGGCACGAGAAAAGTACTGTATGCCCTATTTTGTCGCAAACTCACTTGCTCAGAAAGCTAATCTGAAACTGCCCGCAAATATTGAAATAAAAACAT
>CAZUSC010000027.1:0-25083 GCA_964622915.1 uncultured Candidatus Saccharibacteria bacterium
TCAATACCGAGAATGGTTCGCCCGGAGATGTCCTCGATTTCCTGTTCAATATCAGCACTAAAAAGATTGACGGCCAAGCGAATTTTTTTCTCCAAGCTGGTCATTTTTAAGCCCTCGACCCGTTTGAGGCGGGACTTTAAAGGGGCCAGATTGGCAAACTGAATGTCCAGGCCGGGCCGCGCATTGGCTTCCAGCACTAACGGGCCATCTTCGCGATCGATCGCCACATCAATACCGACGTAGTGAAGGTTCATTACAGCGGCGGCTTTAGTGGCAAGAAGAAGCACGTCGTTCCAGTAAGGGATAGCAATACCAGATAGACCCACCCGCTGATCAGGCAATGTGTCGATCAGTTGTCCGTGTTGGATGGCCGTGGTGGTAATGCCGGCAGCCAGATCGATGCCCACCCCAATACCGCCCATATGCAAATTAGCTCGTCCCCCCGATTCGACCGTCGGCAGGCGCAGCATCGCCATTACCGGCACTTGGTTGTACAACAGCACGCGGATGTCGGGCACGCCTCGGACACTGTAGGGCTTAAACGCACTATGCATATGGACTCGTTGTTCAAAAAAGGCTGTATCGGGAACATTGCCCTGGGAAAAATTACCATCGAGGATATCCATTACCTGGTTGCGTAACTCGGGAATAAATAACTCCGTTTTATCGGCCTTCACCCAGTTGCCCTTCTTGTTGCGGCCGAAAACTACCATGATGCCGCTGCCGCCGGAAGAAGTATTGGGCTTGAGTACAAAGGAGGAAGGCAGTTTAGTCCAGCGAAAGCGCCGCAGCTCGTATCGACTACGGATAATGTCAAAAAGACGCGGCGTTCCCAGGCTATTTTTTTGCAGAATACGCTTAGTGGCCAGCTTATTATTAGCCAACCGCGTCGCTTCGCTAGAATTGGCCTTGGCGATGTATTCCAGCGTGCGGGCATTCATGCCCAGCACGTCTCTCCATTGTTTGGATATAAATGGCAGCACAGCAGCAAGTTATTGGACGTAGCGCAGTAGTTTGCGGAAGCGGAAATATTCTGTCAAACGCAAGCCTCCCCACCGTCCGAACAAGATGTTCAGGGGAATGGCGATCAAAATAACTTCGGGGTAGGAGACGATGACCGTTCGCAATAGCTGCCAGCTGACAATAAAGTAGCAGGCCACCGCCAGCAGGATTGTCCAGGCCGTCACAATGAAGGCGCGGCGGGCCCCGGATTTAAATTGCAGGTCAATAAACTCTTCGGCCAACAGGGTCAATATTAAAATAGGGAAAATGGAGAAGGAGGCCAGGGCGTTGTTGTTGGTGGCGACGCCGAACCCGAAGAAGACTAGAATTGCCAAGCTGACGCTGGTCAGCACCAGCGCCATGCGCGGCAAATACAGTAAATGCAGCCGGCGCATAGTGAGGCGTGTTAGGGTGCCCGCTAGCAGCACTGCCGAGAAAATAATTAAACCATACTGTAGGCCCATAACTAAAAAGCTAAGGGTAGTTAAAGCGGGCGTGATTAGCCCAAAAGCTTTGATACCGATTACCTGCCGCGAAAAAGCTAAAATGGTAGCAATGATCGGCAGCATTAGAATCAGGGTGATGCTGTTAATAGGCACACCATGATTGACTAAGTAATTAATGCCGAAGGATAAAAAATTAGTCGGGCCTAAATCGCTTACCACTCGCGCACTGAAAGTACCCAGCAGCCGATGGGTAAGGGAGGAGTTAAGGATTATTTGTTTGGCTTCTTCAGCGGCCAGCGGCTCTAGCAGCAAGCTCAAAGCTTGCGGTTTAGTCAGCAGAACATAGGCGGGGCTCAACTGATCGAAGGTGGATTGAGCGGTCGGTGTTAAAACTCCAAAGGGCGTATTGGATAAAAGAATAATGCCTTTATCGGCCATCTTTAGATCATTCAAAGAAAGACCGGCAGCCTGGCGAACATGTTGCCCAAACTTAGACAAAGCGCTGGAGCCGACACTGCCAGCTGTCCAAGAAAGAATCAGGTTGGCTTTGCTTACCGCGTCACGGTTGTCAATTAGCTGGTTGGCTAATTCCTCTTCGGTCACGGCATCGGGCCCCACGCCGCGGGCACTTAAGACCAGTAAGAGAAGGCCGGTTTTGGCTGCTTGTTGCTGCGCAATAGTAATTTCCGCTTCGGGAGCGCTGCTGTCGGCTAGCAGTACAATCAAATGTTTATAGACGGTAACCTCCGCCGTATCCTCGGATCGACCTTGATTGGTGGTAACTTGCACGCGGACGGTATACGACCCTGCTGTGGAGTAAGTATGCGATACTTTTTCGCCGGTAGTGCGTACGCCATCGCCAAAGTCCCACAGTACTTCTTCGACTTGTACTCCTTCCGGAAAAGACGATCCCGCGATATCAAAAGCGATACTGCGGCCGATAAAACTCTGGTTGGCGTTAGCATTAGCGTTTGCAGACGAGAGCTGGTTATCGGCGGCAGTCTCCTGGGCAGCCAGTGGAGAGAGGGGAGTAAGTAATGCGAAGAAACTCAAAAGCGTCAAGGTGACCTGGCGAAACATATTTTTTGCTAAAGACATTTATAGATAACTAAGCGCGGCGGCCAAGGCATCGGCGGCGTCGTCAGGCTGCGGCAGCACCGATAGCTGCAACTGTCGGGCGACCATTTTTTGTACTTGTTCTTTTGGCGCGGTGCCGTGACCGGTCAGGCGGGATTTTATTTGCAGGGGAGTTAAAGACTCAATGGTGACGTGGTGCTGGCGCAGAACAAAGAGCAGCACACCGCGTGCTTGGGCCGTGAGGATGGCTGTTTTAGTGTTGGTGCCGAAAAATATTTCCTCCACGACGGCGATATCGGGTGCTGATTGTTGAATCAAGCTGGCTAAATCGCGTCCCAAGATTAACAGTCGGTCATCGGTGGATTGATTAGCAGGGGTAGTTAGGCAGCCGCAGCAAACAAATAAGTCCGGTTTGGCCGTATCTAATACGCCATAACCCGTGCGGGCAATTCCCGGGTCCAGACCGAGGATAATCATATTAGTTGGTGAGGGGGCTTTAAGATTATTCGTATTGTATGGTTTCTAGGTGGATTGATGCAATATCCTCTTGATTGGATAGCTCTTGCACTAATTTGTCAATGGCCTGGCGTTGGGTGGGGGCGACAGCTATAACCTGCCGGCTGACAAAATCTATGGCTACTCTGGGCTTGGGTAATCCGAGTGCTTGCGCCGCTGTCAGTATCGGACTGACATGATCAGGCGAGGTGACAACTAGCCAAGTATCATTTGTTTGAACAACATCATTGGCTCCTCCATCGATCATGGCCAAATGGAATTTTTCCTGGTGCCCTGGTGGTACGGAATCAAAAAAAACGCGCGCCACTTCAATGAACTTCCAACGGACACTACTGGGGGCTGCTAGATGTCCGCCGTGGGCTTTGAGGAGGTGCCGCACCTCGGCCACGGTACGATTGGGATTATCAGTGTAGCTGATAATTAAGATCGCCACACCGGCTGGTCCAAATCCTTCGTACACCACTTCGGTAAACTTGGTTTGGTCTGGTTGTTGCAGGAGGCGATCAATATTGGCTTGGGGCATGTTGGCCTTGCGCGCGCGGGCAAGCGCATCGCGCAAAGCGGCATTACGGGCCGGGTCAGCCTCATGGCCGGCGGCCACCTGGATTTCCCGGACCAGTTTGCCGTAGAGCTGACTTTTCTTTTGATCAGTGGCTTCTTTGGCTCGCTTAATTTTGTGCCACTTAGAATGACCAGACATATTTTACTGTCGATTGCTGGGCGGAATAGTTATTACCTGCTTGTGTTTGGCCGCCAGGACAACATTAGCGGGGACGGACAGGCTGGCTGGCAGCGCGATCCCATCGTAAACGCTTCTAATAATAGAGTCTTCTAATTGACAGGCAGGGCTACTGACGAACGCGCCAAGGGTTCCTAATTCAATAACGACACGACTAATAGTCGCTGGGTTAAGAGACAGACAACTAACAGCCGGTGAGGCATAGCGAAAGTTAGTGTACCGAATCTGGGCGCGGCTTGAGGGTTGCAGGATGATGCCGCCCCATGTTCTATTAGCGCCATTGGCTTCATTGGTGGTGAAGGTTATAGGACTTTCAACGCTGCCGTTCGAGTTGAGCTGGCCGTCCACAATCAGCTGGCCGTATTCGTGGGCGTAAACACGGGTACCCGGCTTAATGGTCAGGCTGCCTGTTTCTTCTATGTAAGTAGTGTCAGTTAAAACCACGGGGTTATCGGCCGGGCCGATGGCTAATTGGCCAGTAATCCGCGGCGGCAAAAAAGTACCCAGGGCATAAATGGGAGTATGGCGGTTGGGCTCCGGTCGGTCAGTGGGCCAGGCCAGCCGGCTATTCCAAAAGTCGCTGTCAGCCTGCTCCAGCCAAAGGGCGGCCGGTAGTAGTAACAGCAGTAGGATAAATAAAATTGTTGGCGGCGAAAATTTCATACCCAGCATATCAACAGGCATACGGCTTAATGAAATATATAATACCTGAAACAAAAAATCCCTGCCGGCAGCTGTAGACATGAGGAGGAAAGGTGTCGAGGAAGAGGGGCAGTGTTAGACACCACCCCACCCGATCTGGGCACAAATCCCACAAAAGCAATGTCTACAGTTGATGGCAGAGAACATCCCAGTATACATTTTTATGCATTTGCTTGCAACCAAATTTTGTGTTCATTACGGACACCATTATTGTCCTTAAATCCACTGACTATACTAGCTCCACTACAGAAAATGTTTATTACAGAACGGTCTAGGGATAAGGGTAAAAGCAGGGCTCTGCTAATATGCCCTAGGGTTTAATCTAGGGGTCGTTTATAATGACAATATGCTCAGTAACAACTACTTCACCAAGCTTGCCTTGTTACTGGCAACGCATTATTAATTTTTCCAGTTACAGTATGGCACCTAAATTTTTATCTAAATACCCCGACGGCTCGCTTGATGGCGGCGTTGCCGTGTGAAGTATTGTTACTGAGTATGGCGATTGAAGAGGCTAAAACGTCCATAATTGCCCCTGCGGTTACGGCGGAGGAGGCTTCTTTAGATGCAACGCTCCGCCCGCAATCTCTGAAGGATTTTATCGGTCAAGCGCAATTAAAAAAAAGCTTGATTGTCTTTTTGCAAGCAGCTAAGCAGCGTAATGAGTCTTTAGAGCACGTGCTGCTAGCTGGCCCACCAGGCTTAGGAAAAACCAGTTTGGCCTACATTATTGCCAAGGAACTGGCGACTAATATTCGCGTAACAGCCGGTCCGGTCATAACAAAAGTAGCTGATTTAGCGGCTATTCTCACTAACTTACAGGAGGGGGACGTCTTGTTTATTGATGAAATACATCGCTTGCAGGCATCGATCGAAGAAGTACTTTATCCGGCTATGGAAAATTATGCACTGGACCTGGTGGTGGGGCAAGGGCCAGGCGCTAAGACACTGCGGATTGATTTGCCGCAGTTTACTTTAGTGGGGGCGACCACCCGAGTGGGCATGTTGAGCTCGCCGCTGCGCGACCGCTTTGGGATGACTTATCGTCTAAATTTTTACGACGAAGACGAGATGCGGCAGATTATTAGCCGCTCGGCTCGCCTGTTGAAATTGGATATTGATGAGGACGCGCTGTCCGAGATTGCGCGGCGTTGCCGGCGCACGCCGCGTATTGGCAATCGCCTGCTTAAGCGCATTCGTGATTATGCGCAAGTAAAAAAAGAGGGGCGGATTACGGCGCCGGTGGTGACCAAGACTTTGCGTTTGTTGGAAGTAGACGAAATGGGCTTAGACTCCGCGGATCGGCGGGTATTGGCGGTAATGATTGAACAGTTCAGGGGCGGACCAGTAGGACTGCAGACCCTGGCGGCTATTACAGCGGAGGAACAGCGAACACTGGAGGAAGTAGTCGAGCCCTTTTTGTTGCAGTGCGGCTTAATTACCCGCACCCCTCGGGGACGGGAAGTTACACCCGCCGGCCATAAACACATGAAGGGTAAAATATCTGCCAACCCTAATTTGAAAACCGCCGAAGTCACGCGATCATTGGAAATTTAGAAACTAGAAATCAGAAATTTAGAAACTAGAAATTCGTCGTGTCTTATTCCTGATTCATCATTCACTATTCTTTACTTACTACCCATAATTCTTTCATGCCCAAACAATATTTAACAGCTGCAAACCTCGTCACTGTTTTCAGATTATTTTTGTTTGGGGTTTTTGTTTGGTTGCTGTTAGGGAGCTGGGTAACACCAGCCCTTATTTTTTTAGCGGCTGCCTGGGCTCTGGACGCCCTGGATGGCTGGCTGGCTCGCCGTTTTAAGCAAACCAGTTCCTTTGGCTCTAAATTAGATAAAGGGGTGGACCGCCTGATATTGATTTTAGGTATTGCCCTACTCATTAAATATAGATATCTGCCGCCGCCGGCCATTTTTTTATTAGTTAAAGACATTGCTTTGCTGCCGGCCTTAACTATTCATTGGGCACGGCGAGAAGCGGTAGCGGGGTTGGGCTGGTCGGGAAAAATTATGACGGTTTTGCAAGGTGCGAGTGTGGTGTGGCTACTGGCCGGCTGGCCCGCGGCGACTCTTGTGGTGGCGATCGTGGCGGCGGCGGGAGCAACAGCGAGCTTCCAGCAATTGCGCCGGATTGCTTATTAAATATTATGGCTATCACTATCACCGGTAAGTACGCTTGTGTCCTGACCGGCTTTGGCCTAGCGTCTGCCTTTATTTTATCTTTGGGCACACCTGCCTGGTCGGCCAGCAATATTGTGATTAATGAAGTGATGTGGGACGGAGAGGAATATGTAGAACTCTATAACGCGGGCAGCGACCTGGTGGATTTGACTGGCTGGCAGTTAACACGGCAGAAGAGTGTAGACAGTGCCGAAGAAGTACTGGTTAACTTTTCGGCGGGAGAGGTGATAAATGGGCAAGGCTATTATTTGATAGCTAAGAAAGTTAGTGCCGTGTCTGTTAGTGCAGATAAGCTATCCCCGAGCCTAGTGCTTCATAATGACGGGGATTTATTACGTTTGCGTGACGGCAATGAAGCAGTGGTTGATACAGCGAACCGCTTTGGGGCCTGGTTTGCCGGGCAAAATACCACCAGCGGCGTGGCCATGGAAAGAATTGACCCTGCCAGTGATGGCGGCAGTGACGATAGTTGGCAAGACGCCAGCTCCTCCCTTGGGGGTCGGCAGGGTACGCCGGGGCAGGCTAACAGCAGTCCGGAGCAAGGGAAAGCAAGCCCTCCCGTGCCGACGACCACTTCTTCGCCTGCCTACAGCAACTCGATCGTTATCAATGAGTTTTTGCCTAATCCGGTGGGCAACGATACGGCCGGAGAATTTATAGAGTTATACAATTCAGGGTTAGTGAGCGTTGATATCAGCGGCTGGGGCCTGGATGACGGTGACACCGGTAGTAAGAAATATATTTTTCCGGCGGGGACCGTCTTAAGTAGTGAGTCCTATACTGCCTTGCCGTGGGCGCAGACCAAGATCACCTTGAATAACAACTTGGATCAAATTGTGCTCACTAGTCCCGACGGGGTAATGCGCGCCCAGGCTCAATATTCGGACAATGCCCCGGAAGGCGCGTCATATAATTATTTTGATGAGGGTGATTATAGGTTGAGCAGTACTATCACGGCTGGCAGTGCCAATATAATTACCTCGCCGCCGGCAGCTACACCTAAGCTAACCCCAACAGCTAAACCGACTGGCACACCGAATCTTTCTGCGTCCAAAACACCAGTACCCACCGTTGCCGGTGTATATAACTACTCTCGTACGGTCTACATAAATGAATTTCTGCCGAATCCGACTGGGGAGGATACGCAGGCCGAGTTCATTGAAATAATAAATTTAGGGGCAGCCAGTATTAATTTGACTGGCTGGCAGCTTGATGACGAAGCAGGCGGCAGTAAACCGTACACGCTGCCGGCGGGCACCACCTTAAAGGCCGGAGCAGTAAAAAGCTGGAAGAGAAGCGAAACGGCGCTGGCTCTCAATAACGAAGGCGATAGTGTGCGCCTGCTGGATCCGGCCGGACAAGTGCTGTCTTCTTACACCTACACAGAAAGCGCTCCCGAGGGGCAGTCTTTCTCCCGGACCCCGGAGGGCAGCTACCTTCTAAGTTCATCGGTAACAGAAGGCACAGCCAATATTATCTCAACAGCTGTGGCTGGTAGCACTAAAGGAACAACAGCCAAACCCGGCGGGAACAGCGCCAACCCGAGCGCAAGCCTGTATCAGGGCGCAGGACAACTGGCCGTTAGCGGTGCGGCCGCTACGGCCGCGGTTTTGGGCGACAGTATTAGCCAGCCGGGTGTGGCCGGTGGCGATGATGTGCAGGTTACCGCGAACAACCCAGCTACCTGGAGCGCCAAGCGCATTGCCGGCATAGTGACGGCTGTGGTAGCAATACTGCTGATAATAGTGAACGTGGTATTCAGCGGGGAGCCAATCTGGAAATTTGGAAACCGGAAATCAGCCATTGGTAATTAGAAATTGACTAGAGTCTATCTTGTAGCTTAGTGTGCAATCCATGACAGAAAAAAAAACAGGTAAAAGAGGGAGCCAAGCGCTGGCGCCTGGTCGGCCCCGCGTCGTGGTGTTGGGAGGAGGTAACGGGACTTCCAATGTATTGAGCAGCCTGGTGTCGGCCCTCAAAGACAAACGTCTGGAATCTTTACATGCTCTAGTGCATATGGCGGACGATGGCGGCTCTACCGGCCGCTTGCGCCAGCAATATGACGTGGGAGCAGTCGGCGATTTAACCCGCTGCATGCTCGCCTTAAGTCGTCTGCGGGGCGACATCCGCGGCGAAAAATTTTTGCGGGCGCTGGAGCATCGTTTTGCTGACGGTGACTTTTCCGGCCACACTTTGCGTAATGCCCTCTTAGCCGCCCTGGAAATTACTAGCGATCTTGATGCCGCTATTGCCACTTTTGCCCGCATTCTACAAATACCTAAGAACAGCGGTGTGGTGCCAACAACTTTACGTCCGCTGACGCAAAGGGTGGAGGTAAGGACGAACGGGGCCACCGATCTTTTGGGCGAAGGACAACATTTTATTTCCTGGAAAGTTGACTTGCAGCGGGATCCGGCCTGGAAGCCAGGGGACGTGCGGGTTTCATTCGCTGAAAAAGACGTCAGCTTGAATCCGCGTGCCAAGCGAATTCTGAAGGATGCCACTCATATAATTGTGGCGCCAGGGCACACTTATGGGACAATTCTCCCCACTTTAGCTTCAGTTAGTTTGGACCCGACCTTTTCTTTAAATAGAATTCAGGCTCGTTTTATTGTAGTAATGACTCTCCTTACTACTCCGCAGCAAACGGTCGGCTGGACCGGCGAAGATTTCGTCCGCGTTTATGAATCATACTTGGGCCGGCCGGTGGATGTGGTGATTGCCAACTCCGGCCAGGGAGATATTTCGCTGGTTTCCGGCCAAGGTTGGGTAAGTTTTGTGGACACTAATCACACTTACCAATTATTACAGGAAAACCTGGTAAGTACGCAGACGGCCAAACCACAAGATGGCGATGTTATACCTCGGGCGGTAGCTGTGCACGACATTGCAACAATGACCAAAGTATTTGAGAGAATCTGGGCAACGGCGCAATGACGGGGAGCCTTACGTAGAGGTATACTAGGAGGCATGTCCAAGAATGAGGAGGCGCGAGCGGATGCCGAGCGTCAAAAAGAACTAAGTGCCAAGCTCAACGTGATGGCCTCGGCCCAGGAGGAACGGCTAGCGGAGCAACGGGCGTCACAGTTGAAATTGCCCTACATAAGTTTAGTGATTTTTCCGATTGATTCCGATGTTTTAGAGCGCGTCCCGAAATCACAGGCGGTCAAAGCCCAGGCGGTATTATTTTACAAGCAAGGGGATGATGTTAGATTGGGAGCGGTAAATCCCCAGCAGCCAGAGGTGGCCATAATCGCCAAAAAGATTGCCGCGTCGATCGGTCGTCCCCCGCAGGTCTACGTAATTTCCCAGCATAGTTTGCGCAGTGCGTTATCGCGTTATCGGCGGGAAAAAACAGCCGAGCGTCCCCCGCAGGACGAAATTCGAGTAGAAGAAAAAGAAGTTTCAGAATTCTCGCAAGTATTGGAAGACTTAGAAGAATTGGGTCAGCGCATTACTTCCCGGCCGCCGACGGAGATCCTTAACGCTATTGTGGTTAGCGCTGTCAGAGTAAGATCATCCGATGTCCATATTGAACCGAAAGAAAAAAACGCCCGACTGCGTTTTCGGATTGACGGCATCTTGCAGGATATTACCACTTTTGACCGCGAGGGCTGGTCTCTCTTGATGTCTCGCATTAAGGTCTTGGCCAAACTGAAGTTGAATGTTCATGAAGTGCCGCAAGATGGTAGTTTCGTTTTAAAACTTGGTGAGGATACCTACGACATGCGGGTCTCTATTTTACCTGGCGGTTACGGAGAAAATATTGTCGTGCGTATATTGAATCGGGCCTCGCAAGCCCTGGCCATAACTGACTTGGGTATGAAAGAGCGCGATTACCAAGTAGTAATGAAGGAACTTACGCGGCCCAACGGCATGATTTTGGTAACCGGGCCAAGGGGCTCGGGGAAGACTACTTCCTTGGCCTCCTTTATTCGGGAGGTGAATAAGCCAGAGCTTAAGATTATTACTTTAGAGGATCCGATTGAATATCGTCTGCCGGGCGTGGAGCAAACCCAAGTAGATGATGATGCCGGCTACACTTTTGCCAAGGGCTTGCGGTCTATTCTTCGGCAAGACCCCGATATTATTATGGTCGGAGAAATGCGTGATGCCGAAACGGCGGAAACTGCCATTCATGCGGCGCTGACTGGCCATCTGGTTTTTTCAACTCTGCATACCAATAATGCGGCGGGCGCCGTACCGCGGCTAGTCGATATGGGTATGCAATCTTTCGTCTTAGGGCCGGCTCTTAATGTGGTGATTGCCCAGCGCTTAGTGCGCATTGTTTGCCGAAAGTGTGCGCAGGCTTATAAGCCAGCCGCAGAGCTGCTCGAACAGATAGAAGCGGTAATGCGCGGAGTGCGGCCGGAAATATTTACCATCAAGCGCCTGCGGGATCCCCAGTTGAAATTTCTCAAAGCGAAAGGATGCCCCGCTTGCCGCAGCACGGGGTATCAGGGGCGCGTGGGTGCCTTTGAGATTTTTGCAGTGGAGGGAGAAATGGAAAACTTGGTTTTACAGGGAGCAGACGCCGGATTGATTCAAGAAGCAGCCTTAGCGCAAGGCATGACCACGGTGGCCCAAGACGCCTACTTAAAAGTTATTGAACAGATTACCACTATCGAAGAAGTAGCCCGGGTTTCCGAAGAATAGATTAAACACCCTCTAAGGCAGGATACCCCGAATATATTGAAGCGCGGCATTTTCTGCCTCTGGAATCGAGGGGGCAGTGATATTGAATAGTAAAGAGTCATTTTCTCTACGCGCAGACAACTGTTCCTGAATTTCCCGCCGCCGTTTTCCCAAGCCCTTGCCCAACACTAAATAAACACCGAATTGCGGCGGTTCAACTTCATATAAAATAAAGGCGGCGTTATAGCCCGAAATATTATTGATTAGCTCGTGCATAACGTCGGGAATATCGGTTAGCTGCGCACCGCTTTCTTTAAAATCAAGTAAGCGCAAGATACTCCAAAAAAGCTGGCCATATTCATCATGACGCAGACGAGCGTAGGTACGCCCGGACAGTTTGAGCAGATGCAACGGCTTAGTTTTTACCAAATGCTGAATGACTAATTCTTTATTAGCGTCTTGATCCATTAAAGTGGCGGCTAATTGCAAAGCGCGCGGCGTGGTGGATGGTTTCTGAAAAGAATCGGTGGCGCCGACAATGCCGGCATAAAGGGCGGTAGCTAAGTTAGCCTCTATTTTAACATCGGGCAGGGCACTAATTAGCTCGTGTGTCACCTCCGCAATAGAGGAAGCTGTGATGTCGACAATATTAACCGTGCCGAAGTGCTCATTATCGGCCCGATTGTCTATGTTGATTATCGGCGTGTTATAAAAAAAGTCGGCATGGTCAGTGAATAAATCGCCCAGCTCTTCCAGATCAGCGGCGCCAAATATTATAACGGCATCATAGGGCAACTGTCGCACATGTGTTTCTAAGTTTTCCTTAATAATTTCCGAGCCCGGCGCCAAAGTAATATGCACCCGCCAGCCGCCGCTTAATTCTTCCTGGCGAATCTGACTAATGGCCGTGCCGCCAGCAATATCAAGAATTACATCCGGCTGCATTTTGGGCGACGTTTGGACTTGAGAGCTGCCTGGTAAGAACTGCAGTTTAAGGGGTACATGAGAGGGGCTGACAGCGTCAACTCCGCCGGCATGCTGCTCCAGCAACGCCAGGTAAAGGGCCACCATCGAAGCCAAGGCATCAGTAGTCGGTTTCGGCGGGACCAGTAGCAAGAGACTAGAAGACCGGTTAATCACCGACAAGGTCTGCTGAATTTCGGGGAGGGCCATATTAGGTTGATAACTTGAGGCGAGATGACATAAATCTATCTATGGTATCGGCTGGCGGCTCAAATGGGAACTGTGGAAATGTGGATATGGTAGTTACCGGGTGCAGATTATTTGCTACGCTTAAGGGCATGTCTCTTACGGATATCGTCATTTTGGCTCTTACACAGGGCAGCACTGAATTTCTGCCTATTAGCTCCAGTGGTCATTTAGCAATCGTGCGCCTACTTTTTGGTATACCCGACACAGATGGCACCACCTTTGATGCTTTTTTGCACTTAGGCACTCTAGCCGCACTCCTGGTTTACTACTGGAGGGTATGGCGGGGCATGTTTCGCAGCGTTTTTGTACAGGATACAGAGGGGCAAGATAAACAACAGCTTTTTGCCAAATTAGCTGTGGCAACTGTGCCGGGAGCCATAGCCGGTTATTTTTGGCAAAACAGCATAGATGCTTTTTTGCGCTCACCGCTGATGCTGGCCGGCGGGCTAGTGATAACCGCCTTAACTTTATTGCTCGCCGATACAGTCGCCAAGAGCACTCGCTCCATTTATCGAGCTGATTTTAAGGATGCTGTTTATATTGGCCTGGCGCAGGCAGTAGCCTTGGTACCAAGTATTTCCCGTTCGGGAATGACTATTGCTGCCGGACGCTGGCGCGGTCTTTCCCGCCAACAAGCTACTCATTTTTCTTTTTTGATGTCGGCGCCGATTATTGCCGGGGCGGGCCTGGCCAGCCTGGGACAGCTGTTACTCAATAATAACTTTACGGCTTTGGAGATAGTTATCGGCTTTGGCATTTCCTTTCTCGCCGGCTTGGCCTCTGTCCATACCTTTATTAAGTTAATGGAGAAAGTATCACTGTTGCCTTTTGTTATTTATCTCTTTGCTGTGGCTGCGCTTTTATTAATATTGCGCTGATGTTTTTTTTGGCTAATAAAAGTAATGCGGAAGACAGGTGGCGCAAATTACTAGGAACTCACCAGGTAGACAGTATTGATGAGCTACATGATTTAGCTAATCGGGTGGCGCCGGAGCTAGCGGCGGGCGATATATTACTCTTGAGTGGTGAACTCGGCTCCGGTAAGACTACTTTTACTCAATGCTTGGCCGCGGAGCTGGGAGTAGGTGACCGTGTAACCTCGCCAACATTTACGCTGGAGGCCGAATATGACTTGCCGCGCGGTCACGTAGCCAATCAGTTAGTACACGTTGACCTTTATCGCTGGGCAGATCGTCGGCCTGGCGCGGAAGATTTACTGCACCTTCAAGAATTATTAGACACCGCCGAGCGCTATAAAAGAATAGTGGTAATCGAATGGGCCGAGAAAATGGGTGACATTTTACCAAAAAAAGCTTGGCAGATTGCCTTTCGATATGGGGATCGATCCCACCGGCGGGTGGTTGAGGTTACTCGTCGCCATGAACAGTAAAATTGTACCCCTTCAGAAAATACGTTAGTTTTAAATCGATGAGTAAGCAGCCCAAAATTGCCCTGATTGATGCGAATGCTTTGATCCATCGGGCGTACCATGCCTTGCCGCCCATGAGCACCAAGGAGGGAACACCGACACAAGCCGTATATGGTTTTACAGCCATGCTGCTAAAAATGTTCAGCACTTTAAAGCCGACTCACGTAGCAGCTGCTTTTGACGTGCCGGGACCAACTTTTCGGCATAAGGAGTACGAGCATTACAAGGCCACTCGTAAACCTGCCCCGCCGGATTTAATCGAACAGTTTGACACCGTGCGTGAAGTGCTGCGGGCTTTTAATATTCCCATCCTACAGTTAACCGGGTTTGAAGCCGACGACATTATTGGCACGCTGGTTAAGCAACTGGGTAATGACAAAATTAAAAAAGTAATTGTCACCGGCGACATGGACACCTTGCAGTTGGTTGATGATTCCACCGCCATTTTTACTCTTAAGCGCGGAGTGACGGATACCATTACATATGATCGCCAAACGATCATAGAAAAATTTGGTTTCGGCCCCGAGCATGTTGTTGACTACAAAGGATTGCGCGGGGATCCCTCCGACAATATACCGGGCGTCGCTGGTGTTGGTGATAAAACCGCCCGGGAGCTAGTGGCTGCCTACGGTTCTATCGAAGAAATATTTGAACATCTGAAAGAGCTGTCTCCCCGTGTCCAAAAGCGGCTTACCGGTCATAAAAAAGAGGCTTTATTTAGCAAAAGGCTGGCTACCATTCGTCAGGATGTTCCGATTGAATTCTCCTTGGATGCCGCCCGCCTGGAAGAATATGACGCCAATGACGTTAGTCGGCTCTTTACTAAGCTAGAATTTCGCAGTCTACTACAGAGATTACCTAAGGGCGGGACTACTATTCAGCCCACCTTATATGATGGCAATGATTCTACCAGCGAAGCTAAACTGCCGGATAATTATTTTATTGTTTCTTCCGCGTCAGAAACCAAAGCGCTAAAAGCAATTCTCCAGGCAGCGGATGTGATTGCCTTCGACACTGAAAACGATTATCTGGGCGCGCGAGAATATCCCATAGTTGGCATGAGCTTTGCGGCGAAAGTCTCCGGCCGCATCCGCGCTTGGTATGTTCCAGTGACGCCGGAGAGCGTCAAGAGTTGGCGGGATATCTTGGAAGATGCCTCCATAAAAAAAGTCGGGCACAACTTGAAATATGACTGGGAGGTCCTTCAGCAATCGGAGGTAACTTTAAAGGGAATCCACTTTGATTCCATGCTGGCCGGCTACCTACTCAACCCGGGCAGCCGACAATTCAGTCTGGATGATATGGCGTTAACAGAACTGAACTATCGCACCATTCCTTTAAGCGCGTTACTGGATAAGAAAAATAAGGCGGCACGGGTGTCTGATATCCCACCGCTGGAGCTGGCGCGTTATGCCGCCGAAGACGCCGAGGTGGCTTTACGTCTGTTTGATAAACTGGCGCCAAAAATAAAATCAGAAAAATTGGAGGGAGTACTCAATGATATTGAGATTCCGTTGATAGCAGTGCTGGCGAAAATGGAACTTAATGGCGTAGCGGTTGATAAAATTGTGTTGAAAAAACTGCACACAAAACTTGTGCGCAAGCTAGCCAAGCTCGAAGAAACCATTTGGCAGCTGGCTGGCGGGAAATTTAACATCAACTCTACGCAGCAACTGCGAGTAATTTTATTTGAAAAATTAAACCTGCCTACTACCCATATTAAACGCACGCAAACCGGCTACTCGACGGCAGCGCCGGAACTAGAAAAACTGCGAGGGGAACACAAAATAATTGATAACATTGTCTCTTACCGCGAACTGACAAAGTTGCTTAATACGTACATTGATACGCTACCGCAGCTAATTAACAAAAAGACCGGCCGGATTTACGCTTCCTTTAACCAGGTAGTAGCCGCCACCGGCCGCCTATCGTGTCTTCCAGCAGGAACTCTTGTGAATACAGGCCGCGGTTTAATAGGCATTGAAGAAATTTTCGTAGGAGATTTTGTGCATACGCCGGAGGGAAAGCGTAAAGTCCTCGCACATCAACTTACTGGTCCAAAACAAACAATTATGCTGAAGCTTGATAATGGCATTGAAATTTCTTGCAGCCCTGAACATAAGTTTCGTAGTCTGGGCAAATGGGTTACTGCTAGTGAACTCCAGCGGGGCTCACCTTTATATATGACTTATAAGCAAGGACTATTCGGAACGGAAAAAAAACTGAAATCAAGTTCTCGATCTGCTTATCGCACACGCAAGTCACCAACTATTCCGAAAGAGTGGTCTGTTGAGTTGGCCGAGCTTGTTGGTTATTTCATGGCCGATGGTCATATTGCAAAAAGTAATTATAACGGCAAGCCTTGCAAGGTTATCTTGGCATTTGGCTGGGATGATAAGGAGCTTATAAATCGTTACGAGAAAATTATTATTAAGTTCTTTGGTAAATCCCCAACATTTCGTGAGACGAAATCATGTCCTGTATTGGAAGTTTCCGGGGTTGACATCGGAGGGTTTCTGGAAGATATAGGGGCAGGAGGCAAATCTGGTGAGATTCAGGTTCCGCCGAGCTTGTTCAAAGCTCCCAAGCAAATCGTCGCTTCGTTTTTGCGGGGGTATTTTGAAGGAGATGGCTTTGTTTCGAAACAAATTAATGTTCGGTCTGTAAGTTACATAATGTTGCAAGGCGTTCAGCAATTATTAGCCATGTTTGGCGTACCCTCCCGCCTATCTCCAGGTCAGCATGATCCACTTGGACATGCTCCGAGACATACACTCCGTATTAACAGTGATCGTGGACGGGTAGTATTTGCAAGGGATATCAACTTTGTATCTATAAGAAAAAGGAAACTTAGCGGTAAATACGCTGCACAGGCGAAATATAATCTACGTCGTGGAAGAAAGACAGGAACTATTAAGGAAATTATTACATTGCCATTGGAGTTTAATGCGAATGAATTTAAGCAAGCTTTCTATAGCATCTTTCGTGGTCAAGGAATACCTATTCCACAGGCCGCTTATGTGCAAGCGAGCAAATTCGTCAATGGCTCGACGATCGGCCAAACAATGGCATTGCCGTTTATGGAAAAAGTAGTGGGAGATATAGCTGTTCCTCTCAGCGTTTCTTATCCAAAATGTAGATTTCTAGAGGAGGCTGTCGAGTATCAATATTTCGAAGTTAAAGTTCAAGATATTCGACATGATCAGCAGCAGCCGATGTATGACATCACAGTCGAAGATACTGAGAATTACTTTGCGCAAGGCGTGCTTGTTCACAACTCTAATGACCCGAATCTACAAAATATCCCGGTTCGCACCGAGCTCGGACAAGAAATCCGGCGGGCTTTTGTGGCCGAGCGTGGCAATCTTTTAGTGAAGGCGGATTACTCGCAGATCGAGCTGCGCCTAGCCGCGCACCTGTCGCAGGATAAGAGGATGATTGAAGTTTTTCGGGCCGGTGAAGATATTCATCGGGCCACCGCGGCTTGGGTGCATGGTATCGACATAAGTAAAGTTACATCGGCCCAGCGCCGTGAGGCGAAGACGCTGAATTTTGGCGTTCTGTACGGAATGGGGCCGCAAAAATTTGCGCTGACCAGCGGCTTGAGCATGGAAGAAGCCCGCTCCTTTATTGGTCGTTATTACGACCAATATCCGCAACTGACGGCTTACATTGACACCACTATTAATTACGCCAAGGACAAAGGATATGTGGCCACACTGTTCGGCCGCAAGCGCTATTTACCGGAGATAAATTCCAGCGCCCCGGTCATTCGTGCCCAGGCGGAACGGATAGCTTTTAATTTCCCGCTGCAAGGTACGGCCGCTGACATACTAAAGAAAGCAATGATTGTTTTACAAGAAGATTTAGCTGCTCGCTTTCCGGACAGCCGGCTGATTCTCACTGTCCACGACGAACTGGTTGTTGAAGTTCCTGCCAAACAGGCGAGTGATTTAGCACGCACTATGAAAAAAAGCATGGAAGGGGTCATCAAACTGGATGTCCCTTTGGAAGTGGAAGTAAGTAAGGGGCCTAATTGGCGGGATATGACAACGGCGCTCTAAGAATACTCGCTAATTATAATTCTCCAGACAGGCGTTAAACGTTTTCACCTGATTGTTGTAAGCGGCAACTAAAGTGACCAGTTCTTGGTTTAAGTGATTATATTCGTCCACTTGTTCATTGTAAGACTCTTGTAGAGATTTTAATGCATTTTCGGCGGCGGGCAGCTCGCTTTGTTGTTTGTCTTTAGCTTGATCAATTAAGGCTTGTCCCTCACCTTGTAATTTTTTGCCGGCATCCCAGTAGGGTTGAGCTTGTTCTGGTGAGCCAGTTTCTTGGTAAATTCGATTTCCGGCGGCAATTTTCTGATTACCCTGTTCAATTTTATTCTGACCATCGGTTATTAATGCCTTTATGGCATCGGCCAGTTGTTCAACTGCAAAAAACTTTTCGGCAATACTGGCATCTTGATTGATTAATTCTTGTTGGAGTTGCTCGGCTGTTAGTTGTTTGGTTTCAATGCTTTTTTTCAGATTGGTGTCTACCGCGGCGCAAACGGCGGCCGGGGTACCAAAAGTTTGGACGGCCAGCCATACACTGCGACCTTCAAATGTGCCCTGGCCAACGGCAACGCCGATTTCTGTATAGCCGTTTTCCAAAATGTTAGCGCGATGGCCTGGGCTATCCATCCAAGCCTGCACTAAAGCGGCATCACTAGCAAAATTACCCAGGGCCAAGTTTTCCCCAACTTTTAAGTATTCATAGGCAGCCGCTTCAACAACATCGGCCGGTCCTTTGCCTTGGGGCGAAATATGTTCAAAATATTGCAGGGCCAGCATATCCTGCAGCTTGTTGTGGGCGGCTTGATTCAAAGTTGTATTAAGAGACAAAGTTCTTGCTCCATTTGCTGTACGCTGTACGTTGGTCGCTATAAAAACACCGTTGATGCTTAGCTGCCCAGCTCTGCCCGAGGTGTCGGCTCGCAGCGGTGGCGGCGTAGCAATTGTTTTTTCTCCCTCGGCTAGCTGCGCCAACCCTGTTTGATTGTCAATTTTCGGCTCCGGAGCGGGCGAGGCGGACTTGTTCAAGGGGACAACATCCTTAATGGCCGGCCAGCTAAGTACTGCCATGCCTGTAAAAAGGAGCACAAAAGCGAGTACGGATGACAGGCGAGACCCCATAATGAATTGATTATACGCTATTGGTAAGGCCAGACTTAAGTTGCCGCTCGTAAATAAAGGGGTAATATTAAGTGATGACTTCATTGGAAACTTCACCTAGCGCGGGCGCTTCACCAGAAGAGAAAAGCGTTGACGAACCCAGTGTTTCGGCGCCAGACCCTGTCTCTTCGGAGAGAATTTTTAATGCAAAAGAGGATTTAACAGAACAAGACCGGAAAGGTATTATAGGCGAGCTCAGAGAATTCCGGGACAAAGATGATTGGATGAATATTGCGCGCAATTTGGCGCATCTAAGAAGAGCTGGCGTGCGCATTAATAAAGAGAAATGGGGTGAAGTGGCGGGAGAATTGCAAGCAAAAACGGAAAAATATAGGAGTGATCCGCGCAAATTGGCTTTGTACCTATCTTATGGACGCTGCTTAGGCATGATTAAAGAAGAGCATGTGAGCGAGGACGACAAAGAAATACTTGATAATTATTACAAAAAACAGATCAAACTTGCACCGCCCGAGCGTGATAAAAACTTCTCCCGTTTTTGCGCCTCGCTTAGGTTGTTGGACAAGAAAAAAGACTTAGACGGGGCGACTAGAGCAATACGGCACGAAATGACACTCTCTGTCGCCGACAAAGATGAAAAGGGGAGATTTCAGAAAGAAGACTTGGCTAAGGGTCAGACGACTCTTGTGATGGCCAGGGCAAAGTTTATTTATGGCGCCGATCGCCTTGGAACGCAGGAGAAGGCTGCAAAATATATGCAGAAAGAATTAAAAGCCGCTAGCGAGGCAAAGGAATGGAATATTTTTGCTCGCACGCGCAATCTTTATGAGTATGTAACGGACAAAGAATATGGCTTAAGCGATGAACAGAAGACATCAATGAAAGTAATGGTTAATTCTTTGCGCGGCACTTGGAATAACTTTAATTCATATATCGGACGACTGGTTGGCAGAGGCAAAAGCGTGGCAGAAGTAACTGCTGATTTAGTGAGTGGTCCAGAGGAAGGCACGAGTACGGAAGTTGATCCAGCTGGAATCTCAGAACCAGAATCCTCAGGGATTACTAAAGCTGATGAACCTGACCATTCTAAAAAAGCCCAGTTCAACGCTGACGAACTAGCAGAAGAGATAATTGATTTTGATAACGAGGAGAAAATTGAAAATCCTGCCGAAGGGGTTCAGCATCCCGATAGCTTCGATCTTGATCCGGATACGCATTCTGAGGAAATGAGGAGATTAAATGCGCAAAACCCGGCTCTACTCAAACGATATTTTGAGACAAGAGAACAGCTGGATTCCATAAACAGAAAAGAAAACATCGATGAATATCTGCGTCTTACTAGGGAGAGGCAGGCCATAGTAACCGAAGTGATTAGGAGTGGTTTTAAATTGGATGGCGGCGATTTAGAAAATTTTTACCAGGCCGAAACACAAAAACTGGTTGGCAGTGCATAGAGAGTGTAAAGGTTACAGAATAGCTGTTACAACATATAATTAGCTTATGCCCGCTTCCCGCGAGCGTACTCCCCATGAGCGGGAGACGTTAATGTTTGCCAAACCGGAAGCCGCTCAGCGATTTTCTGAACGGGTGGCCGAGCGTGTGCAAAGGCAGCGGCAGCCGGGCGTAAAACGTGACAAAGAAATTTTGGGGGAGGAAGTGGCAGAAGAATTTGCCCAGGCGGGAGAAACTGTGGCCAGCATCAATAATCGTCCTTGGGAACATACGCCAGAAGAACATGCCGAGGTCCAGCAATTGGTGAATACTGCTTTCGCCCAGGATTTAGGCCGGGCCCTCCAGCAAGCCAAAGCCAGCCCTCATTATCCGCGCAACCTTGACTTACTGCATGACCTGCTGACGACTGAAATGTATGAACACTTGCGGGAGGCAAAAATTAATCGGCAACCCACAGCTCTGTGGTTAATGGGCATCAGCATTGTGACCTTGCTTACTCTGGCGGCCATACTGCTAGTCTTTTTACTTTAAAATATGTCCATCCTTTTGGCGGTAGTTTTAAGCTTTATATTAGCTGGCGCGGGCACGATGTTGGTCTGGTGGCTGTGGCGTCTTTTGACTACGCAGGCACATTTGCGGCGAACGCTAGATGTGCAAATGCTCCAAGTGTTGCTGCCTAAAGACTTAACTAATGAAGAAAAAGAAGAGGGCATTGGTGAGGAAATAAAACAACGCATCGCTATCACCGAGCAGTTTTTCTCCACGCTATCTAACCTGCCCGTTCGTGGCTGGGATAAAAAATTGTATGGCCGGCCGATCATTGTGCTGGAAATAGTGGCGAAGTCTGACGACACAATAGTTTTTTATGCTGGCACGGAAAGACGTTTTGTCGATCATTTGGAAAAACAAATATATGCTCATTATCCCGAAGCAGAAGTAACGCCGGCCGCCGATTATACCATTTTCGAGGCTGGCGACACTATGCGCACCGGCCTGCTGCGTCTGCGCAAGAAAGATCACCTGCCAGTAGCCACCTATCAAGAGCTGGGAGTAGACCCCATGCAGGCTTTAACGGGAGCATTAGCCAAAATTCAAAACAAAGATGCTGCTGTTATTCAATACGTGTTACAGCCGGCTGGCAGCAAGACGCGGCGCCGGGCGGGGAAAGCGGCGGCGCACACGGTGCGCGGGCGCCAGGCGGATATCGGCTCCAGCCGTGATTTACTAACCACTGCCAAAGAGGCCGCGATTACTTCCACCAGTGCTAAGAACAAAAAAAGACAGGAGCAATCCCAGTTGACATCGCGCATGCAAGAACGGGTTGATTTAGTCGAGCGTAAGTCATCGCAGCAGCAATTTGCTGTCAATATTCGGGTGGGAGTGTCCACTCGCCAGCCCGAAGAAGCCGAGCGTGTCTTTAATGCAATTGTCGCTGCTTTTGCCCAATATGACTTGCCGGATCTCAACTCCCTTAAATTGCAGACAGCGAATAAACCAAAAAAATGGCTACGCGACCTCATTTTCCGGCTGCCGCAAGCGACCACTGCCAGCACTTTTAGTACGGCTGAATTGGCTTCCCTCTTTCATTTTCCGCTGGCCACTACCGGTACGCCCAACATTCTCTGGCGCGGCTCTAAAATAGCGCCGGCGCCGGCGGACCTGCCCAGTAGCGGCGTCTTGTTAGGAATCAATCAATACCGCGGCATTGATACCCCGATCCATTTAGCGGGCAGCGATAGGCGCCGCCACCTGTACTTAATCGGACAAACCGGCACGGGCAAAACTACTTTGTTTCTGAACATGATCATCCAGGATATTGTGGCCGGGCAGGGGGTAGGTGTGGTCGATCCGCATGGGGATTTAATTGAAGATATTTTATTGCGCATTCCTCCCGAGCGTCGCAACGATGTGGTCTTGTTCGATCCGCGCGACGTCGAACGCCCGCTCGGCTTTAACATGCTGGAAGCCAAAGATCCGGCCCAAAAGGACTTGGTTGTTAACGAGGTGGTACAAATTCTCCAGAAATTAGCCGCGCGGCTCAATCCCGAATCAATTGGTCCCATGTTTGAGCATTACCTGCGCAATTCGCTGTTGGCCTTGGCCGAGGATGACAATGCTACTCTATTAGATGTGCCCCGCATGTTTGTCGATGAAGAATTCCGGCGCGGCATGCTAGCAAAAAATACTAATCCGACGGTGCGGCAGTTCTGGGAAAAAGAATTTGCCCAATCACAACGCGGACAGCTGTCGGCCGACATGTTGAGTTATGTCATCAGCAAGCTGGGGCGATTTATCAGCAATGAAGTAGTCCGCAATATTATCGGCCAGTCGCATTCCTCATTTGATGTCCGTCAGATCATGGATGAGCGAAAAATTCTGCTCTGTAATTTATCGAAAGGCCAGCTCGGCGATATTAATTCCGACCTACTGGGGTTTGTATTAGTATCCAAAATTCAAATTGCGGCGCTGGGGCGGGCCAATGTGGCCGAAGATAAGCGGCCGGATTTTTACTTGTATTTAGATGAATTTCAAAATTTTACAACCGATAGTATTGCCACGATTTTATCAGAGGCGCGCAAGTACCGGCTCAATTTGCATTTAGCCCATCAATTTATTCAACAACTCGACGAGCCGATCCGCGACGCCGTCTTTGGTAACGTCGGCACCTTAGTCAGTTATCGCATTGGCGTGGATGACGCGGAAATAATGGCTAAGCAGTTCGCGCCGGTCTTCAGTGAATATGATTTAGTGAATCTGCCCAAGTTTACGGCCGTGATCCGGCTGCTGGCCAACGATACGCCGCAGCGCTCTTTTAGCTTGGGGATTTTGCCGCCGCCTAAAAATATTAACCCCGAGGAGCGGGAAGCTATTCGCGCGCAGTCGCGCGCCAGCTATGGCCGCTCTCGCCAGCAAGTCCAGGCAGAAATCTTGGAGCGATTTCAAGTGGCGGCTCCCGCACCGCCGGCCGCTCCCGCAGCGGCGGGTGATTACTTGAGTGAATCCTTATTCGATATTAATTAGAATAAAAAGCCGCTGATGATATACTGTTTAAATTAAGATAATTCTTAAGTCATTTTTAAGTCATGCCGGATCAAAATTCTCAAGATAAAAGTTCTTCTGATGTAGAATTACGCTCGGATGTGCCCGGTTTTGGCAGCGGCCGGCCCGGTCAAGCAAGTAAGTGGATGAATAATAAAAAGGCTATTAGTATTGCGCTTGGCACGATTTTAGTTCTGGTGGTTCTAGGCCTAGGAGTATATGCCGGCCTGCGTCAGTCAACAGGTGATGGTACGACTGAAGACGCTGAAGGTATCTTTGGCGCGCTGCCGCTGGGTGAGGCCCGGAATGATCAACCAACCGTCAGCGGCCTATCGGGCCGGGCGTGCGATACCGCTACCCGGCGGCCGATTGCTGTGATGCTGGCTGGCGATCCTATTAACCGCCCTGTATCGGGGTTCGCCAAAGCTGATATGGTCTGGGAGCTGCCCGTGTTAGTTAGTGATGTGACCCGTCTGCTAGCGGTATACCAGTGCGGCCAGCCGGCGGAGATTGGATCGGTGCGCTCGGCTCGACATGATTATCTATTCTTGGCAGCTGGTGTTGACGCCGTTATTGGCCATTGGGGCGGTAGCTACCATGCTCTCAACCGGATTAATGCCGGAGAATTTGAATCGATCAATGCCTTAACCAATCCCTTTAGTGCTTATTTCCGGAAAAATAATTTGCCGGCTCCTTACAACGGCTTTACTACCTATGAAGGCCTTTGGAACGCGCTGCAGAAGCTTGGCTATCGCACCACGACAGAGTTTAAGGGCTATGGATTTAAAGATGATGTTGATGTAACCAGCCGACCAGCCGGTGGCAAGCTATCCATTGCCTGGCCCGGTTCTTTTCGGGTGTCCTATGAATATGATCCGGCTACTAACCGCTACCAGCGCTTTTGGGCAGGCGTTCGCCAGGTAGACGGCGAAGATAACACAACACCCGTGGCGCCCAGTGTGGTTGTAATTATGCGGGCAGCCAATCGCTTGGCTGATGGACCAGGTGGTTACAACGACATGGCAGTTGAAGGAGAAGGCGAGGCGGAAATCTATCAAGACGGCCAAGTGACTCGCGGACGCTGGAAGAAAAACGAGCGGCAAAAGAGTGATCCGGTACACTGGCTCGATGAGCAAGGCAATCCCGTTGTCTTTACGCGCGGGCAGGTTTGGGTAATGGCGGTGGAGCCAAACATTGCAGTCACCTGGGAGCCAGTGGCGGCGACAGCCAGTCCATCTGCAACGCCCTAAAAATATTATTGGGGGTAAAAGTAATGCCTAGTAATAAATTCAAAAATCAAAAATCAAAATAGATTTACGTAACTAGTAATCAGTAACGAGTAACCAGTAATACGTAGTAAATGTTTCCTTAGTGTAAATTACTATCTTCATTATGTTGTACTCGTTACTCATTACTGGTTACAGGTTACTATTATGTTTGCCTTTTAAGTTTTGAG
>CAZUSC010000028.1:0-2857 GCA_964622915.1 uncultured Candidatus Saccharibacteria bacterium
TTGCTTCTGCCGGCGTTCGAATGTCCGGTTCTGTCACGATTTCCATTAATGGGGTTCCTGCTCGATTAAAGTCAATTAGAGTGTAATGGACTTGCCCGGAGCTTGTCGAAGGGTGAGTATTCTTGGCAGCATCTTCTTCCAAATGAATGCGGGTAATGCCGATCTTCCGTTCCTTGCCATCAACATTGATAGTTAAAGACCCGCCAATACAAAATGGCTGATCATACTGGCTAATTTGATAGCCTTTTGGCAAATCGGGATAAAAATAGCTTTTACGGTCGAACTTACTGTGTGTGGCTAGGCCGCAACCCAGCGCCGCTCCCATTAACTGGGTCCACTCTATCGCCTGCTTATTCGGAACAGGCAATGTGCCGGGGTAACCCAAACATATTGGGCAAATAGCGGAGTTGGGCGGCACATCACCAAATATGTTGGCGCACGGGCAAAACATTTTGCTCTTTGTCTTAAGTTGGACATGAATCTCCAAGCCAATTACCGATTCTAATTCCATGCGGATAAGTATTGAGTATTAAGTAGTAAGTATCAAGTAGAAAGTAGTAAGTATCTAACGAAATCAATTCAAGCATATGCACGCAGAGACGCTCAATTAGCCCAGCGAGCGAAGTTGAGCTGAGCCTTCGTCGCTCCGCTGTCAAGGCAGCTCACTTCCTAGTTCGGCCTTGACAGACCATGCCGTCGCGACTCGTCGGCCTCTGCTTAGCATATGTCTTGAATCGCTATGTATTATTAGACACGTATAGCCGATTGGCATAATCTGAGTAAGATATACTTGATACTTAATACTTTCTACTTGCTACTAAAAATATGATTCTATCTGATCGCGATATTCGAGCCGCTTTGACCAAAGGCGAAATCATTGTTAAGCCTCGCCCAAATTTGACTACCCAGCTCGGCAGCTCCAGTTTAGATCTACGCCTAGGACACGAGTTTCGCGTTTTCAAACACCGCAAACAACCCTTCGTTGATCCCTATGACTCCAAAACGACCGATGGCATGACAGAGTCTGTGAAGATAAGCCGTAGCGAACCATACGTAATTCATCCTAATGAATTCGTATTGGCTTCTACGCTAGAGTGGGTTGAGTGGGGCGATAACTTAGCCGCCCGCGTCGATGGTCGTAGCTCTCTAGGACGGATAGGTTTGGTCATTCACTCCACTGCAGGCCATATTGATGCTGGCTGGGCGGGTAATCTTACTTTAGAACTACGCAATATAGGGATGGCGCCAATCCTGCTTTACCCCAAGATGCGAATCTGCCAGTTAATTTTTGAGCAGCTTTCCTCCCCTGCCGAGCAGCCATATAAGAACAAGCCAGGTGCTAAATATCACAGCAAATCTACTGCAGCCGAATCAGTGATGGCGCGGGAAAAACTATGATCTCGTTTGCGGTGAAGCGTTTAGCGAAGAACGCCACGTTGCCAACTAAAGATGATCAAGCCGATGCGGGCATCGACGTTTATACTAATGAATCCCGTACGCTTAAACCCGGCGAAGTTCATGCCTTTTCTACCGGTATTTCTGTCGCTATCCCCACCGGCTACGTTGCCCTGCTGTGGGATCGCTCTGGCCTCGGCAGCCAAGGTATCCATCGCCTGGCCGGCGTCATTGATTCCGGCTATCGCGGCGAGTGGAAAGTTGTTCTGCTTAACACAACTAAAAAGTCTTTTAAAATAAATGCCGGCCAGAAAATTATTCAATGCCTGGTCCAAAAGTACGAGCCGGTAAAAATTAAAGAGGTAAAAAAATTACCTGCTTCCAAACGCGGCAGTAAAGGCTTTGGGGCATCGGGGCAGTGATAATAGCAGTTGCATTTCAAAATACACCGGTCTATATTCTTGACAGGCGAAAGCCACCCGTGGCGCGGAAGCGCCTTGTGAGCTGCGAAAGCGGCTAGTGTTCTTTGTTTCAATTGTCGAGGAGAAGTAGAATGAAGCCCACAAGTGCCTTGTTAGAGCATCTATGTCACGATCATCGTACGCAACAAATCGCTGAGATGCTGGCCAATGCCAACACAGATGAAATTGGCAATCATGAATTTTGGGTCGGCATAAACTCGGCGCTGAAACAGTCGGTGCAGTGTACTAGCTTTGGGCAATACCTAATGGTTGCCAACTGCCACGTGATGTGTGTTGCTACTTTTCCGCATTGTGCCCGACGCTGGCTTCAGCCTGTGCTTGAAGAGCTGAGCCATGCTCGCGAATCCTGGATCCATGATGCAACTTTTGGATTAAGCATGGATGCTTATGAAATGGGTTCACTGCTTGGCGTCTTCAAAGCGGGAAATTGGCTTCAGGCAAATTCTCAAGAACTTTTGGATCCGGCCTTTTTGTCAGAAATGTCCAACTATTGCTATGCATCCATTGGTCACCGCCGGTCCCTAGTAAATAGCGACTTCGGGTCTCGGGAAGAAGACAGAGCACAGCAAGAGCTTGGCCACGCCATAAAGGATTACCTCAGGCCGCAAAACGCGACACTGGCAAAACAGGTACGACTACAGATGCGACCCATTCTCGAGGATCTTCGAAACCGGTTAGCCGAGAGTCCCCTTCGTTATGGCCCAGATTGTCTTACTGGCGCTGGGCGTTGGATTCTGGAAGGGTTTGTCCATGGCGTGTTGGACATTCCTCACCGCAAAACACAAGACTTGATCCCAGCAGCGCTTGCGTTGCTATCTTAGGAAAGTACTCCCCGCTGGCAACATGACCCGCGGGGATTTTTTAATACGACCGACAAAAAATTAAAGAGGTAAAAAAATTACCTGCTTCCAAACGCGGCAGTAAAGGCTTTGGGGCATCCGGCCGTTAAGAGTTTACACAAGGCTGTTGAGGACTTTTAT
>CAZUSC010000029.1:0-5338 GCA_964622915.1 uncultured Candidatus Saccharibacteria bacterium
TGCTCCGCCGAGCGCAGCTCCTGCAGGCACTGTTGCTATTACAGCAGGCCCACCTGCGATACCGGCTGTTCCTATTGCTCCGCCCGCCGCCGCTCCACCCGCTCCTCCGGTTGCCGCCCCACCTGCTCCGCCCGCCGCCGCTCCACCCGCTCCTCCGGTTGCCGCCCCACCTGCTCCGCCCGCCGCCGCTCCACCCGCACTGATTCCGCTTCCTCCGGCGGTGCTAACCCCTTTTGCTCCAGCTCCCGCCCCGCGTGTTATATTACCGGCTGCTTGTCGGCCAAGTCTTCCGCCAACGTCTTCCATTTGGTTTTTACGCCGTTCTAATTCAGCTCGTTTTTTTTTCTTCTTCAGGGGAGGCTTGCGATTCATCTACCATAATGCTTGCAAAAAAATACTAAGACCACGAACAGTATTCTACAATGGAGCCTGTTGGGCTGCCATTTCTTTTTTAGCGGCTTCAATGGCCAATATCTGCTGGGGATCAGAAGTAATAACTTGATCTTCCGCGTAGCTGGCCACAACTTTAATAGCCACGTGCTTTAAGCCGGCAAAAAATATTCCCTCGCCCACATCGCTTTCTAATAGGCGGAATTTTTCATGATCGGTGAGATAAAACACTTCGGCCAGCAGGTCAATGGCGGCCGGTGACTGGCGGAGCAGTAACTGGATGGAAGAATTAGTAACGATGGGCTTACCATATTTTGACTGTAAAAAGTCGCTGATGTCTTGGGTGATGGTGGAAACTCCCAAATAATATTTACGGGCGCGTTTGGCCATGGAGAATAAGAATCGGGCCGACTCCTCGTGCTGCATCATTAGCCAGGCTTCATCCACCACCAATATGCGCCGCTTTAAATTGCTGCGGACGCGATTCCAGATGAAGCCAAGAATGACATACATGGCAATCGGCCGCAGTTCCTCTTCCATGTCGCGGACGTTAAATACAATGAGAGGGTTATCTAAATCAATATTGCTCGGACGGTTGAAGACACCGGCAAATGTTCCTTCGACATAACGCTGCAAGCGCACCGCCACGCTATTGCCGCCCTCCATATCGTGAATGATGTTATAAAAATCTTGCAGGGTAGGTACTTCCGGTTTTTTCCATCTCGCGCCCGGCGTAATATCTTTTAGAGCGTAAGTTTCCCATAAGCCTTTATCCACTATCGACTGTTCTTCCGGAGATAATCCGTCAACCATCAGGGATACTAAGCCGCTTAAACGGGTAATATTTTCCCGCAATACTGCGTCGGGGTTTTCATCTTCTCCTAATTCCGGCAGATCAAACGGATTAATGCGATGATCAGAGGCGATGGCCACTCGCAGGTAACTGCCGCCCACGGCTTCTGATAGGTAGCGATATTCTTGTTCGGGGTCAATGACGATGACTTCCGTCCCCATCATTAAACTGCGCAAAACCTCTAATTTGACCATATAACTTTTTCCAGCGCCGCTTTTGGCGAAGACCGTCATATTCGCGTTCTCCAAACTAAAGCGGTCGAACAAAATAAGGCTGTTATTATGCAGGTTGATTCCATATAAAATTCCGCTGTTGCTGGTAAGGTCGGAGCTAACAAAAGGAAAGCTGGTAGAAAGAGGCGAGGTGTTAAGGTTGGTATTGACAGCCAACTGGTCATGTCCCAGGGGCAAAGTGGAAGTAAAGCCCTGCTCAACTTGGAAAAGAGCTGGCTTGGCGTATACCAGGCGGCTTTCTAAAAGCACTTCCATTTGCGCCAAAGTGTCCTCGAGCTCTTTTTCGGAGTTGCTGTAGACAGTTATGTATAGCCCGTACTTGTAAAAGCGTTCCGTGCCTTGCACCAGCCGATCGCGCAACTCCTCAATATCCTGGTAGGCTGTCTGTAATTGAGGATCGCGGACCTTGCCTGATTCGGCCTGCATAGAGATAGAGGCGGAAACTTGTGTTACACGCTTACGCAGTTCCTTCAGAATGGCGGCAGAATCCTGCGGATAAATGAACATGGCCACGTCAAACTCGATGTCAAAATTGACGATCGGCGCAAACCAATTGGTGTCCAGATAGCGGGGGTAGGTGGTAACAAATAAAGTTGTGGCAAATTTACCGTCAATTTCTAGGAATCGTGGGTAGGCTTTGTAGGCAGCGGGCGCTAAAATATCTTTTAGCGACGATACGCCGTCATTGAACTGCTTCATTGTTTCACTGTCTGCGGCGCTCTTTTCTTTACTGCCTTGCTTCGCCGAGCCGCGCAGAAAGCCGAATGTATCACTAAAGACGCTCATTTATATCTAATGAAGGATAAATCATGTGTATAGGCATGATAGCACGAGCGTGTTTAGGAGTAACTAGTAACCTGTAACGAGTAACGAGCAACTAGTACTGAAACAATACTTATTTTTGTTTCTCTATAGAGCGTATCATTCCATTAATAAGTTTTCGGGCATCGTTTGCTAACAAACCGATTTCTTTACATGTTTTATGGTCTATGTACTGCAAATCTCTGGCTAGTAAAAGAAAACTCTGCACTTCCGAGGCTGACCCCCGGGCCTGATAGTAAAATTTAATTTTGTCGTTAAAGTGATACCTTTCGAATCCTTCGGCAATATTTGCCGCTACTGAACTCGCGGCTCGGCGTAATTGACTGGTGATACCAAACTTCTCCTCGGCGGGAAAGTCTTTAGTGGCAAGGTACACTTTTAAAGCCAGTTCGTGTGCTTTTTTCCAGGCGTTTAGATCGTAGAAATTTTTTACGAGAGCTGCCATTCCCCATTACTGGTTACTCGTTACTAGTTACTCGTTACTTGTTACTACTCTCCACTTCCTGAATTTTGAGCTGGCCGACGTTCTGTAAGCGTTGATTACGCGAAGTAACTGGATTATAGAAATTATAGAAAAGCTCCAGTAGTTCTTGGGTCTGCAGCGGCACAACTCGCAAGCCGATACCCCGCAGCCCAACCGCAACTTGATCAACTCTCTGCAAAATTTGGGCCTTGCTATGCTCAAACTCGTCGTCGGAAATGACGTGCTTACCGGCGGAGGCTTTGACGCTCTTAAAAATCCGCTCAAACCAGCCCTCTTTTTTGCTTTGGGTAACAGCAAAGGGAATAGTGGCATAAAAGGTTTTGGTCATGATGTTGCTGTCTTTCACCAGCTCGCTAACGAAATTAATATACTCACTCATTTGCAGACGCAGCAGCTCATTTTGTTGTTTGTCGCGCAGGCCCTTCACCTGCTCAATGTACGGAGTAATGTCCATTTTGCGGGAGGAGACTGTTAATTGAATAGGAAAGTCGAGCGCATTGATGAAATCCTGGTAGGCGTAAATAATAGCGCTTTGCTCATCTTCGGACTTCAAAGCAAAATTTACTGATGACACCATTAAGACCGCCCGCATAGTGCTGTCGGTTAAAATCACAATACCATCGCGAACTTCCGCCAGCTTAACCAAGTTTTGGGTGGGCTTGCCCTTCTTGCTCCCGCTCATCATTTCGAAAACCATTGGGTAGAAATTAGAAACTAGAAATTAAGAAAATGGAAAACCTTATGACAGCTTATCATTTTGTCGTGAATTTTTCTGTAGTATCTTTGTTTTAGTAATATACCCATTTAATAGTTTGAGGGTTTCCTCGCACTTTGCTAATAGTTTTTCACACTCCAGCAACGGTGCTTGTTGTAGATCACGAGCTGCAATAATGTGGTTTCTTGTTTCGGTTAATGAGCCGCGTGCCTGCCGGCAAAACTGAATATTTTCCTGATAATGAAATCGACCAAATCCTTCAGCGATATTGGCAGAAATTGATGAGGCGGAGCGAACAAGTTGAGATCGTCTATTGTATTTTTCTTCAATAGGAAGGAGGCTTGAAAATCTGTATATATCCAGCATAAGCTGATGAGATTTTTGCCATACAAATAAGTCTTCAAAACTCCGAATAGTCTTTCTAGTTTCTAATTTCCCAATTTCTATTTTCTGTATTTCCATTTATCTTTTCCCAATTTCTAATTTCTATTTTCCAGTTTCTAAGTCAAACGGGTCTTCGATGGTCTCGGAAACCACCGTGTTGCCGCCCGTATCCAGGGATTGCGCCAGAGCTGTAAGCGAGGTAAGTTCCTTTTGTGCTTGTATTCGACTGTCTATCAGTTCTTCCCAATGTTCATCTTTGATTCTGATCGGCTTATTGCTGGCCGACCTTCTCCAGATATACAGTTGGTTGTGAGTATAAAAGTTAAAGCCATTGACTAAAATCGTGGCAAAGGGCTTCCCATTAATTTTTACGTGGGCAAACAGTACGGCAATTCCGGCAACAGGAAGGGCGAGTGTGATGAATAACGACAAGTCCGAGAAAAGGAAAACAGGCACCAGCATCAAAGCAGTAAAAACATAAATTAAAAACTGCTTGAGCGTAAAGGGACCAACGATCTTGTCTTCGATATCGATGAATTGGGGAACCTGATAGCGCATGACTTAGTAGCAAGCATCTAGTAGTAAGTATCAAGTATACTATCGCGGAATTGGAGGGGGTGTGGGTGGGCGTTGTTGATTTTTGAGATCGAGGATATTGGACGGCAGATTTGAAGATTGTGCGGAAGGGCGGGAAGGGTAGTTTTGCAGCTGGCTTCTAATGCCCGGCTGGGATCGTTTGGTCTGGGCCAGGTGTTGATTTAGTTCCAGCGCCACTGGAGCCAATAGTTCTTTTTCGATTTCTTGCGACATGCGCTGGGCTGTATCGTTTGAAATTTTTAGATTAGTGGATAGCATGGCTGGCAGTCTCGCAAGCGTAAGGCTGCCGGTCGTGATTTGAAAAACAGCCAGCGCCACGATTTCTGCCCCCTCATCTGCTAAGTCAAGGGATTTAATGAGGCCGCGAATATAAGCACCAACTCTAAGCGAGGTTACAAACTGGGCTAATATTTTGGGCAACTCATGAAAGTCTCGGATATACGACGTTCTTATCTCCTCTGGCACTGTTACTAAGGAACCAGCTGGAATAGTAGCAAAAACATCCTTAATGGGCATATTTATTTCTTATCCGCTTCATCTCTCACGGCATTGCTTGTCTTGAGTAAGTCCTCGGTGACCTTAATATCGCCGGTATTCATTAAGGATATTTTCTGTTCCTCATTCATAGCACCCACTAATGCCTTGTTGTTCACCATGCTTCGCATAATGCGGTTAGCGCCGCGAAGAACGGACTCAGCGGCCTCTTTCTGTGACGCGGTCGACGCGGTATTGTTAATGATTGCCTGTGCATTCTCGGCGGCGGTGATGGACTGGTTGATAACTGAATCCAAGAATACTTTCGGATCGCGGATATTGTCCACAGTCTTAATGCCGTTTAATCCAGCGGCAACACCGGCTCG